>CAMTOS010000117.1 GCA_947074195.1 uncultured Bacteroides sp. | reverse complement strand
TCCACAAACGAATCATCACTACAACCAACCATAGCTGCTATGGCCAGTGCAAAAGGTAAATACTTAAATAATTTCATGTTTTGCAAAAAGTTTAATTATACAATTTATTTAAATTTCTCAATTAATTTCAAGTTGTCTGTTGCCTGGGGGATGGCAGCTGCACGGGCCTCCTCAAACAGAGGGCGGGCAGCGGCAATATCACCTTGTTTCATTAAAATAATTCCTCGCAGCATTTGTGCCTGCGGCAGATTTCCGGCGCGGGCCAGGAAGGTGTTTGCCGAACTAATGTCGCCTGCTTCTACCAGTGCATTGGCTGCATTCAGGTTGGCCTCGGCGTTGTTAGGGTAGAGAGTGGCTGCGGTAATCAGCGTTTCGCGAAATGCGTCACTGCCTTTTTCGTAGCTGTTGGCTACCTCGTATATTTCGTACAGACTGAGCTGCGATGGATTGCTTTTGATAATCTCTTTCGCTTCTTCCAGCGTGAAGGGGCGAATGATGTAGTGCACCACATAGTCTGAGTGACGCAACGCAGGATAGCAGTCGGCCAGCAGAGTGGCATAGGCTGCCGGATACTCTTTCTTTATCTTCTGATCTTTTGCATCCGGGCCAAGGTCTGAATTGGCAATGGCAAGAATCGCTTCTTTATCTGAAAGATGACTTGCTTCGAGCCACTTCACCAGTCCTGTCCAGTCTTCCGGGGTCGATTCTACAGTGAAGATATCGGCAGGGAAGTTGTACAGACGGCGTACATAATCCATAAGGGCCTTTGCGCGACCTTCGGCCAGACGGGTGTTGTTGGCATACGAGCCTTCGGGCGATGCATAACCGTGAATGTTGATGCCTGTAATCGATACGTTCGGATCATCTTTTACCACATTGATGGTTTGCAGAATCACCGCCAGTTCTTCGGGGTTGCGGCGATAATCGGGATAGATGGTGGTTTGGTTCACCGGGAAATCCAGATAGGCCTTGCCCTCTACCGAGCGTGCTTTTACCGCTTCCATCTCGGGTGCCACATAGGCAAAGAAGGCATCGGTTGGTAACGAAAGGTGCTCCATCAGCTCGTTTCCGGCTTGTGCCAGCAGCTGTCCGCAGCCACATTCGTCTTCGTAAATGTTCAGTTTATAGTTTTCCATCCAGCTTTGATAAGGCACTTGCGTGCGGTAGCTGATGGTTTGTTCGGTTCCGTTTTCACGACGCACTTCAAGGGCATCGGTATAATTGCTTTTCTTTCCGTTTCGCTGATAAAAGATGTGCTGTTTGCGGCCGTTTATCATGATGGGTTGTGCCAGTTCTTTCTGTTCGCCATCCACGTTTTCGAGGTAAGGCGTAAGCACCATCGAGCGGTTCGATCTTAGTTTTACATCGTCCAGGCAGATGTCCATGGCAATCACCATTTCGCTGCCCATTTGCTGCGCAGAGACGTTGCTGATGCGAATATTATTCATCACCGTGGCTTCCTGAGCCGAAATCTGGCCGGCAAAGAGTGGGGTCATGGCTGCTGCCATCACCAATAAGTGAATATGTTTTGTCATTATTATTTCTGCTTGTAAAATTTAGAATAGATATACCGCCGAGAGCGATATTTTTGTCACACCGAAATAGTTGGTGTGCCCGTTTTCTTCTTTTGTGCCGCACGTGCCGCATTTGTATTTGTCGAAGTCGATATAATCGTACCCCACACCTATAGCCGCTTCGAAATTCCAGTGGCGGCTCACCACCCACTGATAGCCATACACAAAGCCACCGCCTGCATACCAGCCTTCGTAACGATTGTCTTTTAATTCAGGGAGAATTCCAAAAGGAAGTTTTATGTTGCCGGCGTTAAATTGTCCGCCCATGGCATGAAATCCGATGAAGTGGCCGTTGAATTTTTCGCAAAACCAATAGCGCGCTTCCGGTTGAATCATCCAGATGCGGAACTTTTTATCGTCCTTAAATTTCCAGGGATTGAGACTGCCCGATACGTCGAGCGTCCATTTATGGGCAAGGCCAAACTCCGCTCCAAGATTTAGCGTAGTTGTGGCATCATAGAGTAGATTTGTTTTTATTGCAACTGTCTGGGCATAGAGATTCCCAAACAAGGTGAATAACAAACAGACCGTTATAGTCTTTATTCTCATGTCAAAATATCGTCTTTTTATAATTTATATAATAGTAGTCTTAATCTTAATGTCTTATACTAAAAAAATGCTTCTTCACGTTTAACACTAACGCCTTTGTTAACTTTATAAAATAAAAAGAGTGATATGTTTTGTTTGTTATTCTTATCTATTGATAATCAGTTCAATGTCGTCGCTTTTTATTAAGGCACGCTCGCTTAATATTTAAATTTCTGTGCAAATATACAAAAATACATTTCACATATACAAGTCTTTTCCTAATAAAATCAACTTTATTTTTAATTTTATTATTGAAACATAAACGTAATATTAACATAATAAGGCTATTAGAAAAGAGAAATAACTTAACATAACAGCAACTAAAAAAGGGTAAACAGATTTGATTCTGATTACCCTTTTACTATTTTACCGATACCTCACGGCCGATATTCTATAGATTCATGGCCTGAATTCCGAAGGCTCCGGCCACAGCAGAAATAATTGCAATTGCTACTTTCAAAATGATGCTCCAATTGTTTTTCTTCTTATTTTCCATTTTGTGTTATTGTTTGTGTTGTCTGTGTAAAAATAGTTTGTGCATGTCCGTTTAAAACTCGTCCGAAACATTGAAACATGGACATTGCTTAATCCATTCGTGCGGTTCAATGATGCCATTTCCGTTCAGATCGGGACTCAGATCACGATGTCCGCAAACCCGGCTCCCCGGAAATCTTTCCAGCATATCGGTTACGCATTTTCGTAAAGATTCCTTCTGTTCCTCCGTTCGGGTATCGGCTGCTTTGCCGGCCTTGTCGAGGCCCCCTTCATAGCATATGCCAATGGAGTTCGCATTGTATCCTTTCACGTGTGCGCCTATCTTTTTCACGGGGCGGCACGGCACTATTTCGCCGCTTCGCCTGATGTAGAAATGATAGCCCGTGCCATTGAACCCGCGTTGCCGGTGCAGTGCATCCAGTGCTTCGGGGGTAAGTTCACTGCCCTGGCGTGTGGCCGAGCAGTGAATTACAATCAGATTTATCTTTCTCATCTTTTACAGATTTACGGATTATACCGATGGATCGAACAGGCCGCTATCGTTGCCCGATGCGTTTCCGCCATCTTCACCGGCCGATTCGCTATCGGCTGCATCACGGTCGATGCGTACACATTTCACGCCGGTTACCATGGCGCGTGTGGCCATTGTACCATCCACATTCTTGGTGCTCGATGGCTGAAAACGCACGGTTAGTGTGGCTTGTGATGCCGATACCTCTTTGGCCAGCGCCACACCGTTTCCTTTCGATTTCATCACCAGGCGGAAGGTTCCCAGTCCTTCGAGGTTTACACTTTCCGACGCATGCAGGTGGTTGGTCATCACCGTCACCAGGTTGTCGATGGTGCTTTTCACATCACCGGTTGAGAGCGATGCATACTGTGCCACTTCTTTGGCAATCTGATCGGTAGTGATGGTTGCTGTACGTACAACACGTGGATAGAAGAGTTTGTTGCCGCTTTTATCGGCTAATGACGACTGAAATGGTTCATAAATTACTGCCATAATACTTTGTTTTTAGTTTGTGTTACTGTTTCGAAAATTAAAATCTCTGTAAATAATTGTCGGTCTGAGCTCATCGACACTACAAAGATAAGGGTGCCCCTCGGGGTGTGCAAACCGAAAGGGCCGGAATTCTTCCGAAAATGCTTTTACATCTTTTATCTTATATATAGGTATAAAAAGAGTTGAACTTGTCAATTTTGCCGAACAAATCTGTTTCATGCTGCGTTATCCTTTCAGAAATAGAAACGTTCAACCTAAAACAGAGAGTATGTTTAATTTTATAGGCATAGTAACTTTTTTTCTTTGTGGAATTATGGGGTCAGTGACTGATCCTGTAGATGTGGCCGATAGCAATGACGGTAAAAATGCACAAGTCGTGATGGCTGGTGCACAAGTAGTAAACTCCGATTTCAACGATTGGTTCCACGATGGTAAGGTATGGTATCCCGACCTTAACCTTACGCCTCAGTATTATTTCTGGGATAGTGGTAATAAGGGTACCGACTCTTTTGGTACGCACAACCTGACCGAGCCTGAGACTCAGATTGTGGTTAGCGGTAAGGCTGCCAAACTTACTTCATCTTCTATCTTCGGCATCTTTGCTGCAGCCAGCATCTATACTGGTAAATTCCTCGATCGTGAAGGGATGGGTGCCAATATCTCTTTCGGCATTCCGTTTACCGACAGACCTACCTCGTTTAATGGTTATTACTATTACCAGCCGGGCACCATCGATCATGCCGATGATTCCCACGAATACCTGAAAGGACAAACCGACCAGTGTACTATTTACGCAATACTCACTGACTGGAATCAGCCGTTTGTAGCCAATACACGCGAAGGTAAATTTATTAATATAGCCGGTGATCCTGCCATTATAGCAGTGGCCGAAGTCTCTTCGAGCAATACCGACAGCGGCTATGTACCGTTCAACCTGAAGTTCAATTATCGCAATAGCCGCACACCGAAATATATCGTTATAGTGGCTTCTGCCAGTAAATGGGGCAATTTCTTTACCGGAAGCACCGAAAGCGTGCTCTATGTCGACCAGTTCTCACTGGGTTACGAATAAAGCTTTGCTCCTCCAGTCCGGTATTGCCGGGCGTCCATATATTTCCAACAGTCCCGATGTGTTTCAGTGTTCGCATCGGGCTGTTATTTTTTGTGGTATTGCTATGTTTCACCGTGCAGACATTAGGACGAATTCGATTCGCCCATACAGTTATACATATAATTGTAGAGACGCTGCGTGCAGCGTCTGGAGTCACAATTCATCGGTAATTTACCTGTAACTTTATGAATGATTTTGCCAGATATTAGCAGATGTAGCGTGCTGCGTCTCTACATGTAAAGGGTTATAAATCAATACAAGTTTAACGATATTACGAGCTGAAAAATACTATTCCAGGCCGGCAAGGATGCTTCTTAACTGTTCGGCATCTATAGGTTCGGTATCATCGAAAATAGTGATAACGGTGTTTTGGGAGTTGCTGATGTACAGGCGGGGAATGCCGCTGTAGGCAAAGAGGTCGTAGACTTCGCGGGTGGGCTGTGCGGAGTATGGCAGCGTGAGATTGTTTTCCTGCCAGTAGGCCGATACGTCGGCTTCGCCTTCGGCACGGCTGATGGCGATCCAGTTGATGCCGTCCTGGTTTCTGAGTCCTTCGTAGACTTCGTTAACGATGGGGAGAGCTACTTTGCAATCACCGCAGGGGGTATAGAAAAAGAGGATGACCGATGGCTTACCTAAGAGGGTTTCGTTGCTGATGACTTCGCCCGTGCTGGTAGTGACCTCAAAAACGGGAAGCGTTTGACCTGTCTTTACTTTTGTGGTCTCAGCCTCAACCTCGTCCATTGTGGTGTTTATACAACTTGTGGACAGCGTCAGCAAAGCCAGCGCCATCCACAGTTTGTTTATCTTATCTTTTAATCTGTTCATTCCATTAATTCTTTACCATCACCTTGCCATTTTGCGAGGCCGATGCCGTGCGTACCTGCACAATATAAATGCCACCCTCCATCCATAGCGTTTCGCTGTTAGAGTTCAATCCGCTCTGATGTTCTACCTTGCGGCCATTCACATCATAGACGATGATCTCTTCGATGGGGTCGTTGTAGTCGGATGTCACCCAGATGCTCCCCCGCTCTATCGATGAAATGGTGATCGATCCGGCTAAATCTTCTTCATCGATGCTGGTCGAGAAGGTCAGCAGATAGCGGCCATTGGTCGATCCCGGAAGCATCAGCGTCATGTCATTATCAATGGCCACCGACGTATCGGTCTTACTGTCGTAAAGGGCCAGTCCGCTAAAGGCATCGACATTTCCGAAACTCACTTCCACCGCCTCATCGCTATTGCTGTAGATGCCCAGCGGAATAGTGGTTTGCGCGTTTACCGTCTGAATCTGCATCGCCTGATTGTTGCCGATGGTATAGACCAGCGGATACGGATCCCAGTTGGAATCGAGCAGTGCCGGAAGATTCAGCATCTCGCTTTCGGGCGTATATTCGTTGGCCATGCGCAGCGTGGTTGTCCCCGAAATTCCTTCGCGGGTGGCAGTGATAAACAGTTCGCTCACTTCGCTTGCTCCGCGAGCTATCCCTGAGTTGCCGGCAAGCGCTTGACACATCATTGACGACGTATAGCTGACTTGCGGGTTAGCGCTTGCTGAGTCTTTCAGGCGAACGAAGAATCCCTGCATCGGTGCGATGGCTGCCGAAGCATTTTCATCGGAAACCGCAATGCTGTTGTCTCCCATAATCACCCCGATCTGCACACCGTTTTCATCGGTGGTCATCAGCCAGTAGCTGCGCTCGAACATGGTGTTTACGTCGAAGAAAGCCTTCATATCGAGATACGTCATAAACGGATTGGCCAGCAGATAAAGCTTATTGGCGGTATCGCCGTTGCCCACATTGGTCTGGTCCAGCTTCGTTACAAAGGTACCTCCGTTGGTCAGTGCATCAGAAACCAGTCGGCCGTTGCCGCTGCGCAATGCACTCACATCGGTCCGGTCTCCCGCATCACTCAGCCCTTCGTCTGCCTTATAGTAGTCGTACTGCGTATCGGCTTTCGGCAAGCGGAAAGTGCTGGTCGCATCATTGCCCGATGGCACCGACTTAATACTGAAACCGGCACCCGGCACATATTGAGCCGCCACATCATTGTACACACTACTCCACGCAGCTTTTACCGCCACATCGCGTATGGTGTTGGCCGCACCGGTCTGCACATCGTTATTAAAATCGATGACCGTAGCCGATACTTTGTCCCATCCACGTTGATAAACGGCGGGGGTATAGCGATTATTATCACTGATACTATAAATAATATCGGCAAAGGCATTCGTCTCCTGTTTGCCGTTGTTGCGGGTATACATATCGCCTGCCACTACCCCTGCCATCGGCGAACCCAACAGATACCAGCGTTTGGTGTTGATGGTGAAATCGACACGCGCCGTTTCGTATTTCAGGAATTGCGGGTTCATCAGTGTAGTACCCGGTTTGAAAAAGATCTGGCGGGCGGTGTTGCCGTAGAATGAGTGACATTCGTAGTGAAACGGTTCGATAGCTGTAGCTTCGATTCTGTTCTGCACGGTCATCTCGTATTCGATGTCTTCGGTGGCCTCACCTATTTCATTGGCTCCAACTGTCATATCAAGGACGTGCGTCTCGGGGTTGATCTTAATGTCCATCAGCTCCGGAGCGGTTGCATCGGTCTTATCGATAATCACCTTTGTATTATATATAGGTACAAAAGAGCGGCTGGTCGAGTTTCTGAAATTGCTTTCGTTAGATACATAAGTAGCATCATCGCCATAGAAGTCGGCAGCTTCGGCACGGCGCCAGTTGGCATCGTTGTTCCAGTTGCGGTTATCGCCCTGCGGATCCCATACCTGATATTCGGGTACGATTTTCAGGGGGATGAACACACTACCCTCGCAGGTATTCGAATGGGTACCGTCTTCCATAAATTCGCTGATAAAGAATTTGAGCATGTACGAGTATCCTTCGCGGAATTTCACGGGCATGTTACCGTCTTTATCTTTATAGAAGAAGATGGAAACGTGGTTATTCGGATCGTTCACGATGGTGCTTCCGCCACGGCTACGCTGCACATTGATGATCTGGATGATACCCACAGTTTTGTTAATCAGATTCTGCTCCAGCACGTCCGGATCGTCTGAATCGCTCAGTACGATCTGGCGGTAGCGCAAACTGGAATTGGCTACGTCTTTGATGTTGCTGTAGTCGTCGTGACTGAACTTGGCGAATCGAACAGGTACTTTCAGATAAGGAATCTTATATCGGTCCGACTCGTTCATATTGTCGCTCGTCAGGTCGCGAATCTGGTCGATACCGATACGCACCGGAACGATGGGCAGACTGTACTCCACAGCGGCCTCACCGATAATGAGCTCGGGGGCGATGCTCGATGAAGTGATGACCAGTGCCTGCGGTTGCAAACAAAGGATACCCGAAAGGTTCTGTCCGTCAATCTGGATATCGGCCAGCGTTTGTACGATGGGGATAGCAAGGAAGTTGTTCTTGTATCCGAGCACACCCGAGATGAGCGGCGTGTAGGCTTTGGCGTAAAGCTTCAGCGTGTTGTCGTCCTCGAAACCGGTGTTGGGATTGTCGGTAGACAAGTCGATGAGCAGCTGACGCATAGCGGGCAGATACATGGAACGATAAGAGTTATCGCCTGAATTTCGGGTCATTCCCGAGGTATTATCGGCTTCGCTTTCGGCCACTACCTTTAAACGGGGGTAGCGCAGGCGGAACATATCGAGGGCATCTTTCAGGGTGAAACGTGCCACATAGCTGGCGGGTTTCTCTGTGGTGTAGGCCGTGCTGCTCCAGCTGGTGATATAGTAATCGGTGGTATCGTAATCGAACTGATTGCCTTTGAACCAGTCGAAGTATAAGCCCAGCTCTTCAGTCGAAACGGGTACTTCTTCGCCATTGAGCAGATAGCTCAGGCTGTTTACGGCAAAGGTAGGGCGTGTATTGGCACACATTTCGGCACCCCCGTAGAAAAGCGACGTTTGACCGTCGACCTCCATAGAGATGGTTCCGATAAGGGTGAACTCGGTGAATACGTCGCACTTGCCTAAGTTAGTGTACAGCAGCGGATCGGTCAGTGTGGTCTTTACATACTGATCGAGATTATCGGGCACACGGTCAAACGGTTCGGCCTGAATGTTGAAGATAACGTAGTATTCGCGTCCGGCAGCAATAGGCATGGTGCGCGTTCCCATCATCATGGCCTGCAACATCAGTTTCTTTTCTTCGGATGCCGGGTCGTAGAATACTCGTTCAGGGACTTCGCCCAGCAGTTCGTCGAAAGCCACGAAATAATCGTTTATCAGACTACCGTTTTCGAGGGTCAGCTCGGGTTTGCGCTGATAGCTATTCTTAAAGTAATCGGCATCAGGCCCCCATTTCAGAAGGAAGTACATGTAATCTTCGCCTTCGCTTACCTTTGCGCAGCTGGCAATCTTTACCTGCGCTGCTTTCAGGGCATTGTCTTGTGTACGGTCGTCCGGAGCTATCTCTTCGCCGTCGGGACCATGGCCGCCCAGGTAGCGGTCGTAAATAATACGATCTACAATGGTGAAACCGATGGGGAGGATCTGCTCGCTGGTGTTCTGGTCCAGACCGGTGATGTCGGCCAGTTTATCATAATCGATTTCCATAGTTACCACGGCACTGTTACCACACATCGGTGCAGTAAGGCGGGTCACGATGGCAGGCTTCGTCATATAAATATCGATGTCATCGATGACATAGTCGTTACCGCCCGAACCCAACTGGTTGTTGATGATGCGGAAGTTCATGTTATCGTACTGGCCGCCATCGTTCAGACGAGGCACGGTAACACTAAAAAAGACCTGAAGCCAGTTCCTGCTTTCATTGCCTTCCAGAGAAATGGTACCGGTGGTATAGGTTTTAAAGATTTCTTCACGGCCATCTTTTATCCCTACAATCTCGAAATTCAGATTAGGGCCGAGTGACTTTGTATTGTCACGGGCATGGGCATTGTGTATCCAGGTCGACACATAGATCTGTGTACCGGGACAGCAGGCATCGCTGATGTCGAGGTTTGATACCACACCGGGTGTTTCGGCAGCATCGATATAGTACATACGCCCTTTAACATCGCCATTGGTGCGGATATGTGTACGATCATAAATGCCGTTAAGACTCCAGCCACTACCCATGTTGGTTTCGCCCGAATTGGTATTGCGGATAAAGGCATATTCACTCCATTCGGGATGTTTTGCACGACCTGAATAGTTCGAATAAAAACCATATGAACTTTCTGCCCAGGGCAAAGCTCTCTCTTTGTAATAGTTGCCATCGGGCTGTTCGGCAATGAAATCGAAATCACGGTTGACCAGCGGTTTGTAAAGCGTCTGCAATGAATCACGTTCTTTTCCCGGAACTCCGTTAATATGCGGACCGATCTCTTTAGGACTCGTATAGCTGATGCGGAAGCGAGCGATGCACTGACCGTGCGATCCACCGCTGCCTGTACGGTTTACCAGATACCAGGTACGTACGGTTGCATAATCGACTTTAGGCACAGAAAGGATACGGCCATTAAAGACTTGTCTGTCATAAATGGCATT
>CAMTOS010000116.1 GCA_947074195.1 uncultured Bacteroides sp. | reverse complement strand
CTCGTCTACATAAGTCAGCACCTTGAATTTATCTACAGTTTCTGCAATAAGTGCCTGAAGTTCGGCATCACCACTTTTATCGACCATAGCGCCACCACGACCTGATCGCTGTCCATTTGTACCCTGTCTCTGACTGGTTGTTTGTGCATTGGCAACTGATGCCATACCTGATAAAACAGCTGCAAACAGCAATAATTTAAATCCTTTCTTCATCATTTTATCGTTTTATCATTTTATCATTTTATCATTTTATTCTATGACCATAAAAAGGAAGAAAGGTTTAATCGTTTCAATGAATTATTGTTTAAAATGATACAGCATATAGTGACTATTTTTACTCCATCCTTTGGCTAACTTTTCTTAAACCTTTGCGTAACTTTATTCAAACCTTTAAGTAAAGTTACGCAAAGGTTTAAGAAATTTGGAGTTTTCTCAACCACACAACACGCTGTATATCAATAATATACAAATTACATAAAAATGGCTTACTGGCGAGCGTTAATCAGCTTACTGAGAAGCGCTTACCAATAAGCCAGAAAGCGCTGTCTGGCAGATCAGGCAGCGCTTATCAGAAAGACGTATATAGTATCCCTATAGATTATAGGTTATTTATCGTCATAATGGCCATAAGATGAGAGAATGTATACTTTCACTTTATCAGTCTCAATTTCATAAACAAGCCGATGCTTTGAACTAATTTTTCTTGACCAAACCGGAGTACTCATACCTTTTAATTGCTCTGGATGTCCAGTTCCGGTGGTTGGGTGTTCTCTTAATTCGCCTATTAGTTTATTCATTTTTTTAAAACAGGCTGGTTCAGATTTTTGAAGCTTAGCGATATCGTTTAAAGCAACAGAAGTAAATTCTATCTCATACATGTCCTTCTAACTTCATTCTGTTAATAAATTCGTCAAGAGATTCTCCTTCTTTCATAGCAAAAGTTTTTCCATCTTTTACCTGACTCAAAGAATGTTCAATAGAGGCAGAGAATTCATCTTTGCTCATTAATGTATCATCATCTGTAACAGGAACAAGTTTAAAAGAACCTTTCCCTCTGGATTTCAATATGATATCAATTCCATTCTTAGCCATCTCAAGAAATTTTGATTGATTGGCTCTAAAGTCCCGAGTGCTTATTATTATCATGATCTTTAGCTTTTCAGTTTATACAAAGATAACAAATATAAGCAATGATGTGTACCAAGTTGGACACAAAATACTTTAATATAAACGTTTACTATTATTTGAGGACAATAATTAATGCTGAATTGGAATTTTATCTCTTCATTCTTTACCTGAATGTAAAAGATGATATTCGGCAGCAGATCAATAAGTATATATTTATTGGATTTATTTACACCTGTATTTTCTCCAGAGACCAGACACAGCCGCAATTAAAAGTAAAAAGACAATGATGCTCTTTGTAATATACATCGGAGAGAGAAATTCATTATTAGAAAGAGTTGCCGTGATAAAAAGGCCGATAACAGGACATAAGATTATCCATGAATCACGTTTCTTCATACTTCATTTAGTTTTTGGTTTTTAATCTGTTATTTCTCAACAAAGTTAAAAGATTATTGATTGAGTGCTATCGGAATATGACGAAAAAATATGCTAATAGTAATTATTACGAATCTCCTTAGCGATATATCGCCCCATCAATTGCTGACCTTTTTCATCGGGATGCAATCCGTCCCGCAGATAACGGCCTTCTCCATCGGCTACTTCAAACTTCTCGGTAATGCCGCTATTGGAATAACAATCGATGACTTGTACCGAAAGAGCCTGAGCGATTTCACGAAGGATTTCAATTTTCTTCAGATTAAGATTGTTGCGTTCAACATCGCCCGATTGTATGGGTGTGCAGACAAAGATGCGACAATCGGGATAGGTTTCCTGAATGGTCTGGATTGACCAACGGGCACCGCCTGCCATCGTGGTAACATCTACTTCATCGAGTGTTTTTCCGCTTAATGCACTTGCAGCGGTTCCTAAAATTCTATCGTTTGTGCCCATGGAAAAGACAAAGACATCGGGCGCGGGATAAGTGCCGTTTTCTACTTCACTGATGAATTTCTGAATGTGCACTTTTGAGGTATTGTTATGACGCATCTGCATTTCAACGGGATCATTGGTGGGAAGCCAGCCGCCCGAAATACCGGCAAAACCGGGCGCACCGTAGTTTTGAGTATCATCATGGCAGGCCCATGTGGCAGAACCTACGGCTACATTGTGATGGGTGGCAAAGCCCAACTGGTCGACAACGGTTTTTGACCATTGCTCACCGGCAGTGATACTGTTGCCATCGCAGCCGAAATTGAGTTTGGTAAAATCGGGATAAATGGCTTGGGCATTTATACTGAAAACGGATAAGAGAAGACAGAAGCTTAAAATTGCTTTTGCGGATTTCATTGCAGAAAGCATTTGCGGGAATGAAAACATAAGTAGATTATTTATTTAAAAGAGTTATAAACGTACATTGATTTGTGTACGCTCGGTTTGATTGATTTTCTTTTCGATATCGCGAATATCGACCTCCATCTTTTCATTGACAAAATCGGGGACATTGTATGAATAGGTCGACAAGTCGTAGTATTTCTTTGGATTCTTTTGTGGCAAAAGAAAGGGTTTGGAGATGTTTCCATCATCATCTATACCGGCCAGATAAAGACGGGTGTATAATCCGTCGCCGCGACGACTGCTGAACACAAACCATCGGGAATCGCTGGTCCAGTTGTGGAAACTTTCGGTATTCTCACTGTTTACTTCGTGCATTGGGCGGATGGAATTATCGGTAAGACTGAGCAGCCACAGATTGGCTTCTTTGTGCCAGATGGAAAAGTTGCCATAGTCCGACATGGTAAACATGATGTATTTGCCATCGTAAGAAGGGCGTGGAAAGGTGATGCTTTTATCCAGATCGCGCGCATTGATAAGTGTATCTACAACTGTACCTAACTCTCCGGTCAATGGATTGAAATCGATACTGCAAAGATTATACTTGATGTCTTTATACGCTGATGGAATACTTTTTCTTTCGGCAGAACAGAAATAAAGCTTCGTGCCATCGTGCGAAAAGACCGGAAATGTTTCGAAGGCATCTTCGCGCATTAGCGCAGGCGATAAAATCAGTTCGTTACTTTCGGGATGATAGATCACAACATCAGATTGAAGGTCGATGACTTCGATACGCTTATCTTTTACGGCATGAAACGATTGTCGGGTTTCGTTTACCGAATAGGCAATGTACTGACCACCCGGATGCCAGTAAGGATATACGCAGTTCGATATGGTAGAATCGGTTTTGGTATTGAGCATATCGAGCTTATTGCCCGATTGCAAAATTGTACCTCCATTGGCACCGCGAATATGCAGGCTTAGTTGTGAAGGATCGGTTTTGTTTACGGCATGGCAGTTGACACACATGCCTGGTGACAGGGTATTTTCCACAATGGCACGTTCTTTGAAAGTCGACAGATCGCGCTCGTAGATGCCCATTTTGCTATAAACTTCGTATCCGGGCGCTATTTTACGATAGACTAATCCGTAATCTATGGAATGGTTACTGACATAGATCGGGAAAGGTTTGTATTCCGTCCACTGACCATCCTGCTTCACAGAAACGGTAAAGAGCAGACTATCACCCTGATTCTCTTCGAGCATCTTATGCCATTTCTTTATCGGAAAATCGGCGGTATGTTTATGGTTTACGGTAAGTTCAGCATCATTCGCTCCTTCAACTTTTACCTGAATGCGGCTATAGTCGCCTCCATTGAAATTGAAATTCATCGGGGCGATGGACGTAGGGATGGTTGTGCCGATATAATCGGGGTATATGGCAGGATATTCATCTTTTAGTCGTGCATCTTTTACCTTTTCGCTGCAGCTAAAAAGCATGAATAAGAGCAATCCGTATAGTATTTGTTTTCTCATCATCGACGTTAGTTTTTAAATAGTAAATAACTCCAGTAAGTGTCGCCGTATTGTTCTTTTAAAATGGCTTCGGCATCTTGCTTTTGCTTCATATAGATGGTGGCAAAGGCAAGAACAGACTGTTTAATCTGCGGTGAAATGGTCCACGGCATTCCCTCGAAAGAGTTGTTGTTTTGTGTCCAGACAAAGACCAGTGATTCCTGATAGGAACGGGGAATACGTTTATAGCCCATAGTGTGACCTAAAGGATAATAGCGCATAAACGATTCGATGTTACGGCTTAGCAATGTATGGGCAAGCATATATTCAAAAGCCATACGGTTGGTGTTATTATGCTTCACGAGCAATCCCAGCATGATGTCTTTTTCGGATGGACTGAAAAGGAAATCTTCCTCATAACGCAATCTGCGCATTTCGCCCCACTCCGGATGCTGATTAATAGCCTCTTCATTATCTGTAAAGTTCATCACATATTCAGCCCATCGCTTATAATAGGCAGTTTTGGTCAGGGCATACAGATATTTTTTTGCCACTTCGTACTCTCCGTTTATCAGATTGGTTTCTGCCAGACGCTTGTAGCTTCGCACGCTTTTGCGATTGTTTGGAATAGCCTCCATCGCTTCGAAAGTATAACGCTGGGCGGTATTGATCATTCCCAAATGGTAATAGACTTCGCTGGCCGGAAGCGGCGAAGTGAAGTCACGCTGGAAGCTTGGAAATAATCCTTCGGTACCACGCTGGTAGAATTCGAACATGCGCTCACCCAGATTATCGGTTTTGGCAAGAGCCAGATTCAGACAAGCCACAGCAAAAGGAGAAGTAGGTCTTTTTGCCTCGGCTTTGGCTATGATTTTATTCCATTGCTGCATACGGGTTAAATGATCGTAGGTCATGGCAAGTTCTTTATCCATATCGGCCGATTTCCTGATGCCCGCAGTGCCGCCGCATATGATGACAGCAAGCAGAAACAGATTGACCCATAAATAACTTTTCTTCTTTCCTGACGGAAGGACGACGAATAATAACGGAACAAGAATTGACAAGACAGCCGTGAGAATGGTAATGTAGGGCAATACAGCCGGAAAGCGATAATAACCGATGCCGCAATAGAGGTTTATCATCGGATAGTGAATGATATTGAGTACAAGGAGCGGACAAAAGATGCTTTCGACCATCCAGCCAAGGGCGACAAGAAGACCGGTCCAGGTATCTTTAAACTTTTGGGCGATAAAGAATTCCAGTACGGCCGCCAGTATGACAGTAATAAAAAATGCGCCGCCAATGCACCAGTAAAGAGCGGGGAAAAGGATAAAGCCGAATGCGATGCGAAGAGAAGAGTTGCTGATCTTCTTAAAAAGGGGCACTAATGCAAGGGCGATGATGACAGATATGGTAAAGGCGAGCATGGAGTTTTCATCGCATAGAAACATCCACATGGCAAAAGAGGGGATGAAGGTAAGCGGATAGAATTGCCAGGCCTTTTTGAAATCGCGTGAAACGACCCAGATCATCTGCTGCAAAAGCATCAGAAGCAGGGCAATAATTACAGCACCGGTCCAGCTGTGATAATAGAACTGGGTAAGGAATTCGGCAATATATTCTGCCAGTCCGCCGGGTACAGCGATGCGCTCCAACAGATAGTGACTATCTAAAAGAAACAATTGGAATTGCTCATGATAGTGTAAATGTGCGGCGTATGATATACCGAAGAAAAGGCAAACACTTAATCCAAAGAGGAGTGTTAGTGTGATTTTAGTTATATTTTGCAGAGTTTGGTTCATAAGATTCTAATTAAAAGATTCAACCTCGGTTTTATTCATCAGTTTCTGTATGGCATAGGCATCGAAGGGTACCTTACTGGCAGATAGTTCGGGAATATTATAGGATTTCAGATTGAGATCATCGTGTCCGGGATTGGCTTGCGGTAACACAAAGGGTTTGCCCGCATGGCCGTCTTTATCGATATAGGCAAAATAGACTCGTCCGTATTGTCCATCGCCCCGCTTACTGGCAAAAGCGAACCATTTGCCTGAAGACGACCAACTGTGGTATGTATCCGAACGGTCTGAATTGACAGCATCAAGGGTATGGATCTCCCCGCTTTCAAGATCCATTAGTTGCAGGTTTGTTTCCCGGTGCCAAATGGGGAATGTGCCATATTCTGCCACCGTATAAAGAATGTATCGCCCGTCCGGAGAAGTTTTGGGGTGACAAACGGATGCGTTATGTAAAGAAGCATCCCAAAGCGTATCGACTTGCGTTCCCCACTCTCCTTTGGTTGCATCGAAGGGAATGCGGCACAATGAATAGCGCAGGGAATGAATACTATCGGGCAAATCGACTAACGGAGCGGTACAATAGTAGATATAATTTCCATCGGCAGAGAATACCGGAAAGGTTTGGAGTGATAAGGAGTCGGAGGTTAAAGGAGAGGTAATCATTCGATTGTTCTCAAAATCGGCAATAACCAAATCTGATTTAGTATCATAGACTTCGAGGCGCTTATTTCCCTGAGTATGAAACTCAGGAACAATAATATTGGTGGAAAATACACCATACTTACCGGAAGGATGAAAGGAACCATAAACAGCTGAAGAGACCATGGAATCATTCTTAAGCGAAAGCTTGCGGAGTGATCCGTTCTGGTTGAGTACCGTCCCCCCGTTTTTACCACGCAAATGAAACATGGAAAGATCGCCGCTGTTGTTGCCGTATACATGACAGTTCATGCATTTGCCGTCGAGCAACTTATTATCGGCAAGCGTTTTCTCATCGAAATCTTCGAGACATCGTTCTTTTAGTTGCAGACGGTTCCAGACTTCATAACCTGGTTCAATTAAGCGATAACTTAGATAGGGGTCTATTTTATCAGATACGACATTCCAGTAAAAAGGAGGATACTGTATCCATTGTTTATCTTTCCGGGCAGTAATGGTCACCTGCAATGTATCGCTTTCATGCAGACTCATCATCTTCTTCCATTTATCCGTAGGAAAAATCATCTTCTGACTCTTCGACTTAAAGACTATACTATCATTCGCTGATTTCACAATGACAAAGAAGGAGCTGACAGAATCATTGCGCATCATGAAGTTGAGCGGAGCGATATTCGAAGGAATAGTAATATCGCGATAATCGGGGTAGATGTCCGGTGTTTCAGAAACCCTGATGGCATGATCGGGCAATGATGTACATCCTGAAAGGAGACAAATCATGATAAACCCGTATATCTGCAACAGCTTCTGCATATAGAAATGGCTAATTATTGGTAATACTTTTAACGCCCATACATTCCATTTCGACAAGCCATCCGGGACGGCATACCGGTGCAAGGGTAAATACTTTAGGCGTATCGGGGAAGCGCTGATCATACATTTCTCTGACAACGGCATAATCGGCTATATCGCGAAGATAAACGATGAATTGACCCATATCTGTAAAATCGGCACCGGCCTCAGCAAGCAGGACTTCTACATTCTCCCACAACCTTTCCACTTGTTTACGGATATCTCCGGGATGTTCTATCTCTCCTTTATTATTGATGCTGGCAGTACCCGATATCAGAATATGTTTACGGTCATGATATTCTACCACTGTGCCGCGTTCGAAACTAACTCCGTATTCGTAAGTCGGATTCAGATGTGTGCGACCATACAAAAACTTTATCTGTTCCGGTTTTACGCCTGCCACAGCATAAGCATCGAACAATACTTTAATCTTAGGATCGCTTCCACGCCCCTGAATACCAGTACTTGAAATATAATGAGTTTCGGGCGTCAGATTCTGAGTAACGAACACCTCATTACGGGCTTTTACCACTCCGTGATAGTTATTATCTATATCCTGAACAAAGATCCAGGTACGCATACAGTTTGCCGCAAGGGTACAGTTTTGCTCCATCAGCTGCATGATGTACTCGCTAAAGATCAGCCGCATCTGATATTCGGCATTGCTGGCACGGTTACAAGCTGCGGCAAGCCACAAGTGCGTGTAGTCACCTTGTTTAACTTCGTACAAACCGTTGTTTAGTTTCCGGCATTTGACATCTGTCATCAGATATACCCAAAGTGCAATTTTAGTGCCGTCAAGCAATGGTTGTTCCACTATTGAAGTGGCACATTTATGATCATTGCACAAGGCATCTTCAAGCATTTCTTTCTGATTGGCGATATCGCTTAGAAAGAAACGCTGAAAGACGGGTGTTGCGCCGGCCAGTTCGTGCTTCAGAATGGATTGATACGATTCAAGCAAATCGGTTAATTGATTGTTATAAGTCAGCTGCGGATTATTAATATGAATCATCAGATGATGTTCATTACCTTGCTCTGAAGAAGTGAATGACGAAAGTTCAGCAGAGATATCGTTAAAGGAGAAGTGCTTGTATGTCATAGCATTTATATAGTGTTAGCGCAAAAATAATTACTCTAAGGCAATTGACAACATTTAAAGTAATTTATTTTAAGTAATGTCAATTCAAATACCCATTAATGGGGATGAATCTTATTATTCTGTCAAACTATTTTTCTGTTCTTCTGTGAGAGAAGCACCCGCCATTTTGTAGACAAATCGTCCTACCGTAGTATTTCCGTGTTTACGAAGAAATTCATAGTTATAGTTTTGTTTTCTTGTTCGCAAAGAATCGAGTACTGCCTTAAAATGATTCATATCCTCCTGATTGTCAGCATTGATATATCCTGCATAAGCTTTTCTGCTTTGCTGATTGACAAACTCACTTTCTTCTTTCCACAACTGCAGAACATCGTTTTGCGGAGTTCCGCCTGCCCAGCTTATCGAATCGATATTTACATTGATCACACCGGGCTCTGTTACAAGCAGAATCTCTTGTGATTTAAGGCGCAAAACAGGTCGCATACGCAGAATCTTAATCTCCTCACCATTTCCTGAAAAACGAAACTGCCCATCAGCAATTAATGCCGAATCGACCGTTTCCGGTGAAGCATTTTCAAAAGGAACAAGATAAATATATTCTCCATCGAGTTCCGTTGATGGAAGATATCCGTTGATGGTATAATTATTCTCTGTGCCGGGACGGCATGAACAAAGAAACAGAAGAGGTAAAAGAATAAATGTGTATGGTTTCATAAGCTGCAAATAGATATTAATAAGTGAACGACATATCTGTTATTCCAGATGCTGAGCAAAATGGTAATAGAACCAATAGTTATTGATATAGCGATCTTTCAACAGATTAATGTCTCCATTGAATTGTTTATAGTCATTATTGTAATTCAGAAAATCAGCAAACGTACCTTCCGGGATAATGATTTTCTCTGAATTGTAAACAGGATTATCCTGCTTGGCCAGAGCTATAAGATAAGCTTCCTGATAAATGCGGGGCATGGAATATCCACGGGAATAGGTCTCATAAGTATCGGAAAACGCATCCACATCTTTATGAAGCAGATAATAACAAAGCAGATATTCCAACGCCATTCTGTTATTGGGGTTAGATTGTAAAAGAGTATGTAAAGACAAAGGGATATTCGTAACAGTACGCAGTGTATCTGTAGCAGGGATAAACTTCTGCTTATCTGCCAGCCACTTTTTTACCTCATTCGATTGTTGGCCGGGCATATGGTTATTGGCCCAATCTTTATAGAATAAGGTTTGTTGTAGCATCCGAAGATATTTCATAGCGGCAGCCTCATCGCCATTAATCAGATTGATTTCTGCCAAACGTTTCAAAGCTCGGACACCGGTATTGCGGGGAGAAAAGATCATCCCCAGCAGCGTGGCATGTTCGGCCATCGTCATATCGCCCAGCTCAAACCAGACTTCATTAGAGACATAAATTGTGTGATATCCTGAACCCGGATTGACAGGCAGGAATAAGCCATCTTTACCTGAACTGATTCTACTCAACAGGTTATCGGGCAATTGACCATATCGGGCATCGCTTAAATTATTATAATAATCGATTAGATGGTTCCCCTCGCTTGCTAAAGAAGAAGTCATGCCGTGATAATAATATTGATTATCTGCTTTTAGCGCCTGCTCCCGTTTAAAATCGGGGATATCGTATAAGGTATTTGCAGGCCATGCGTATGCTTCTTTCCAGGTGAGCGTTCCCAGGTTTTTAAATATGACAGGCAGGGCAATTGCTTCTATGATAAGAAAGAGAAAAATAGTAACAGGCAGGCGCACAATCAGGAAGAGAAGGGTAAGCCACATACCAACACCAAACATCCAGTAAGCGGCAAGAATAAACAGGACAGCAACAGCAAAAAGATAACGCCACTGTTTAATCCTTATGCGTCTGAATAGCAAGGCAAGCAAACCACCTCCAATCAGTGAGATTGTAGCAGATAAAGGATATGCAAGTCCGCTTAGTTTGCCGGCTTCCCATAAGA
>CAMTOS010000115.1 GCA_947074195.1 uncultured Bacteroides sp. | reverse complement strand
CGACGTTTAATCATGTACTGATTGTAGAAGCTTCCGCACAACATCAGCGAGCGGGCAAACAATATCAGCAAAATGATGATATCGGGAATAAGTAAGCTATTGGCTACCCAGAAAAGGGCTTTTGAAATATGTTCCATGATGAAATTTTATTTTGATTTTTGAATACGTTTGTTGCGATGCATTGTTTTAAGTCGGGTAAATACCCAGCCTGATATAAACAGACCTGCAAAAAGAAGGAATGTCAGTGCCATATCCTTATAGTCTGTTTCCTGTGCAATCGGTTTATAAGTGGTATTTCCATTTACAGTCATCAGTAATCCGGTGATGCAGATAATCAGACTTAACAGAAAATGAATCTCCAGTTTTAGCTCTGGTTCAGGGAAAAGCAATTTCACTCCCCATGCTCCGAGTGGAATAAAAAGAAGAACAGCGATAGTCAGATAAAGAGCAATCTTTTCGAAATCCACGCCAGGCAATCCGAAAACCAGTTGTGCCTGTATATAAATAAGAACCGGAAAGATCAGTAATCCCGGATAGGCATAGAGAATCATTGCTTTGCGTAGTTTTGTTTTGCCAAACAGGCGGCGCAGGGCTACAATACAAAATCCGAAACAAAGCGCTGATTCAGCCGTTATCCACACCGCCAGATCCTGTAAAACTTTAGTATCCTGAAGCAAAGCTTCGAACTTCGTTTTCGACAGCGTGATGATGTACGATTGACTGAACCATACAAAAAGAGCGCATAGCAAACCGAATAATACGGTTTGCCATGCTTCCCAAAAACTAAGCTTGATTAAACAATTAACACAAATAAATAAGATCAGGATTTGAAGTATCAGTTCCATGATTATTCTCTTAATTTTCTTTTGAATCTAAGCAATACTGCCAGACCGATGAATAAAGCCAGTACGATAACAGCAGTAATAATTCCGTTCAGAAATGTCTTTTCAGATGGTTCACTCCCGGCAGTTTCTCTTTTAAGAACCATACCCGAAGATGCATCTACATCGACAGTCATTGATCCGTCACGCATTTGCTGAATGGCTTTCTTATAATCAGAAGACTTTTCTGCAGATGTGTTTTCAGCAATAAACTCCTGTAACTTCTGATTAGAACCAGCAAAGCCGGTACCACTTGCACCAAACTCTTTTACCAGCTCAGTATGTAGTTCTGCCAGTTCGGCGATCATTGCTTCTGGTGCATCCCACAAACCTTTACGGGCAGTTTCGAGCATCACTGCAGTGATCTCCTGCATCGCTGCCGGATTATTCTTGCGATAGAATTCCTGTACACCAAGGTTATGAATATCGCGGACATAAGTATTGTGAATATCTTCCCAAAGCTCATTATCGATTACATCAGGTTTCATCACATTCCATCCGTAAGTATTGGTCACCACTTCGGCAATTTGTCCTGCCGATGAGGCCTGACCTTTCATTACTTCACGGATATAAGCCGGATTCAGAATAGTAGAACGGCTTTCGATGCCGATAGATTCTTTCAGCTCCTGCATCTTCACGCGATTACGGTTACGGTAATCCGCAAAATATGCTTCAGGATCTTTACCTGTTACGTTACGTACCGCCATATTCAAACCACCCATGAATTCGAATACATGGTCAAGACTCAACGCGCCCCACGTATTACTCTGGCGTGGTTGGATCACGATATCAGTATTACCCAGGACTGCACGAAGCAAATCTTTATGATAAGTACCCCAATCGTTCTGACTACCATAAACCGTACTCATGTTGTGCAGATAAGTATCGGCCAACTCCTGTTCATTGTCCCATTTATCACCACTCTTCACCATCTCCTGAATGCCTGTGCCATACATACCATTCATTCCACCGAAAACACGTTGCACAGCCAGTTCGCGGGCTTCAACAGGAGGAACTCCCTGTGATACCATTTCCTGCTCGATATCTACTGTACTCTGCGAAACAAAGTTCGGATATTTATCATCTTTCGATGCAGCAGCCATAGCCACCGCACGACTAATCAATGCCAGACGCGAAGCGGCAAGATCGCGGAACTGTCCTGAAGTCTGCACCACCACATCGATACGTGGTCTGCCCAACTCCTCAGAAGGAATCAGTCTCAAATCAGAAACACGATTAAAGGCATCGCGAACCGGTTCCACACCAAGCATATACAACACCTGTGCGATAGTAGCCCCTTCAGTTTCGATAAATTCGCTGCTCCAGAAAGTGTAGCTCACCTTCTTTGGATAAGTTCCATGTTGTTTCTGATATTGATCAAGCGTAGCATTTACCAGCGTTACCCCTTTATCCCATGCCACTTCAGAAGGAGTAGCTTCAGCATTCACTGCATAAAGATTGCGCCCTGTTGGTAAAGCCGTTGGATTAGCCACCGGATCACCACCTGATGACGGAGCTGTATAACCACCGTTCAATGCATTCAGCATCGATTCCATTTCAGCTTCAGGACTATTCTTTAAACCTGAATAGTAAGAATTGATTGCCAGTAAAGTTCTTTCGATCTCAACCAAGGCACGTGCACGATCCTTGTCCATCTTAGGGGCTGTGGGTGCTTCCGCTTTTCTGGTTGCACCGCTCATCTGATCCACTTTTTTGTTAACATGATCAGTTGATATCTCATTACTTCCGGCCTGTTTTGCATCGGCCATAAGATTACTGTGTACTTCCTGCATTTTGTCTTTGCCGCCTGCACCTGCTTTAGCAAGTTCTGCCATCATTTCCGATTTATTAGGTTTACCACCACCTGCCATCATCTTGACATGTGCAGCAATAACCTTACTCATATCCATATCACCGTTTTCTTCCATCAGCTTCTTCATCTCTTCAACGCTGCCCGGTGCAGACATTTCAGCAGATTTCTGAGAAGCTGAGTCAGCCTTAGCTTTCGCTGAAGCCGGACGTGAAGCTCCCGGCATACCCATTCTGCGGGCAGGAGTCAATGTCGATTTCGCAAGTTTAATTTCTTCAGTAGTTGTTTTAGCTACCAGAGCCACTAAAGCATCATTCACCGGTCTGCCATCCAGTACTTGTTTTACGAGAACAGCTGCAGGGTCCAGATAATTGCGGGTAAACCACGCATTGTTTTTCATCTGTGCATCGGTGATCTTGCCATTCAGTTTATCAAGAGCAGCCAGACTATATGCAATAGGGTCGGTTGCCATGGCCAATACAGTAGAACGAATATTTTCATTTGAATAGGGTACTCCGGTAATGTAAAGTTGTCCCATCATTTTCTCATTGGCCAACTCTTCCGCAAAGTTTTCAAGGCGTTCAATCTCTTCTTCAGTATAAACTTTGCCCGGAATAGTATCAAGGCGAAGTTCACGGTTCAATCCCATTTCCATGGCAATCGCCTTAATTTCTAAAGCAATCTTCTCCTGCTGAGCACCTTCTGTCTTATAATAATCACCTATACGTTGCATCAGACGACGATATGTACCACGTGTCTCATTCTCCATGAAAGGAGGAGTAAGATAAGAAACCAGCGTAGCGTAAGAACGGCGTTTTGCCATGATGCTTTCTCCCACATTGGCAATGGTATAATAATAAAAATGGGGAATAGTTCCTACCAGGCGATCAGGCCAGTCGTAACTGCTCAATGCCACTTGTTTTGAAGGTGTAAACTCAAGGCTGCCATGCGCACCGAAATGAATCAGGGCATCGGCACCGAATGCATATTCAGACCACAGATATGCGGCAATGTAAGTATGCGGTGGTGGCGATTTGGCGCCATGAACAATAGCAAACTCATCATCGCCAAGTGCAGGCATTGGCTGAGGTAATAATACAATATTGCCCAGCTCAATTCTTGCTACAGCCAGATAGTCTGTATCATTGCTTTGTACAGCCATAAACTGACCAGGAGCTTCACCATAAGTATCAGTTACCTCTTTATACAGATCTTTAGGTAAAGATTTGCTGGTCCATTGTTCATAATCGGTTTTTGAAACAAGTGCAGGATTGCCTTTTTTCAGATATTCATCAAAAGCACCTGCAGCATAAGTGTTGAAAACAGCGCCCTGCGACATCAACAGTTTTTCGAATTCTGAAACGGTTGCCGGCAGGTTTTCAACTTTATATCCGGCTTTGCGTAACTCTTTCAGTAAATTATATAGCGAAGGAACCGTTTCTAATCCCTGGGCAGTCAGTGCATCCTGACCGGCACCCTTGAAATAGTAAATGGCTACTTTTTTATTTTCATTTTTCTTATGACTAAGATCGGTATAGTTCTTTACGATCTTAGTGAATTCAGCCAGTCTTTCGGGAATAGCTTTGAAGATATACAAACCTTCAGAATCAACTTCCTGAGAACTGACCACATAAGGATAAATTGTTCCGTCAAGTTCCGGAACTACCACACTCTGCGACATAAAACCACCGAACATACCCATCTGATCTTCTTCCCATTTATCACGGGCCTGAAGAATAGACAAAGGTGCAAATACAGGAATATTCTGAGTCTTTAACCACTCTACAGCTGCATCAGGTTGTCCCATAGACATACGTCCGTGGGCAAAATACAATACTGCATCAGGCTGAATCTCTTTCAGGAAATCGAGTCTTTTCATCATTGAAGAAACCGGATAGATATTCATTCCAGCCTGCATAAACGATGTAATCAGACTATCAATATTATCTCTGTTACCGCTGAAAGGATCGTTCAGTCCGCCTACCATCGCAATGCGTGCTCCTCCTTCTTTATAGAAGTTATTTGCTTTCAGATAATTCTCATAATCAGCTACTGTTTTGAACGATTTTGTATCATCAAGATGGTAAAGCACATCGCTTTGCATCTTCTGAACAGAATCAGCCTGTGTGATAAAGAATTTCTTCTGATCAATATTGATGCGTACATAATTGGCCAGACTCTGGTAATTCTTGCGGTTACCATTGCCTAAATAGGCCGATACAGCCTCACGGTTAATACTGTCGAGACTGCAAATGTTGTTATCAGGATTTGTTGCGGCATAGATAAGAACCGGTAGTCCGTTATCAGCCATATTAATTAATTCTGCACGCTGATCTGCAGTGATCTGCATGCCCATTCCGAATCCGAGAACAAAGTCATATTGTTTCAGTTTACTGAGCTCATCGACTGAAACTTCTTTAAATCTGATGTTAGGGTTCAGGTTTGCTTTAACAATACTGGTGGCCTGAAATGGCTGAAAGTTAACCAGTGCAATACGCGTAGTGGAGGCATACCGGTTCCAACCGGTGATGCCTCCTGCCAACAGGATAAGTAAAGATACAATACAAGTAATTTGTATTTTTCTGTTTTTATAGAACTTCATTATTTTCTTATGAGAGAGTAATCGTTATTTAATTAATGCATAGCGAACCACCGGACGGCCACGTTCACCACCGTCATTTCCAAGACCCATGCTGATGAAACGCATTTTGTAGTAATAGCCATCAGGAGTTTCCACTACAAAGAAGCGGTCAGTCTTAATACCCAGTGAACCTGTTGCGCCACCCATGTTAGAAGTAGTACGCCAGCTGCTGCCAATACCCAGACGATCAGAAGAAAAATCAAGGCTTGCAAGCTGTGCTTCGCCAAATGCATCAAATTCAGTATCGATCTGGTCAGTAACAGAAACAGTAGCAACACGTGCACCGGCAACGTTATTGATTACTACCATATCCTGCATGAAGTAAGGCATGCCCATAGTAGAACCTACATTATATCCCCACATGATGTCCCATTTCTCAGCCTGTGGTTCAACAGATGCAAACTCACCGGTTTCAAGCGAAAGGAAAGAGAAATTGTAAGCTGCATCTTTAGCTACTTCAATTGTCTTCAGTGCAGTTTCGCTTACACGTGCATACTGAATTTTGTAACCGCCGTTAGAGCTGCGTGTCACTTTCACTTTATACCAGTTTTCAACACTTGATTTATCTGTTTCAGAGGCTACAAAATAGACCATGTTTTCATCATCATTAGCACTGATGGCTGCAAATGCAGTTCCTTCAAGAGAACCATCAAAGCTATCGATCAGGTCAATGCAAAGACCTGTAGCGCTCATCGGAGTTGCCGAAATGTTTCTGCTGTTATCTGCTGCAGCTTCTTCTGCGTCAGCAAGAGTCACAGCAGAGATATCGCTTTTACCTGTAGATACAGCTGCAGTCGCAAATGATCCATTCAATACTACGCGATAATCATCGCCATTGTAGAAACCAAGATTCCAGCTGGTACGTGCCACAGGCAATTGGTGGTTAGAGCTGAAATCAACATAAACCACGTTATAGTAGTTAACATCATTTTCTTTACCTTCCAGTGTAAGTTCGCTTCCTTCAGAAACGATCGCCGCGAAGCTCAACAAAGATTTACCATTATCGCCGATGCGGAAACCGCTTGTTGGCGCAATTTCAGTGATTGTAAATTCGATGGTTTCATTCCCATCGAACAATACCCCGGCTTTCTTTTCAATAGTGAAAGAAGTCGATGAGCTTCCTTCAGGGATTGTCAGTTCGATGCTGTTGTTAACCGGAGCAGGTGTGATAGTGAAATCTGTTCCGAGAACCACATCTTGTGCATTAAATGATACAATCACGTTAATATCTGTATTGGCTGTGCGGCTAAGATTAACTGCTACAGTTGCCTTAGTGGTCGCTTCATCAATACCAATCTGGTTTGCTGCAAAGTTTACGGTAATATCCTGATAAGATATTTCATCACTATTGTCACAGGCAGTAAAACCTATCGCACCTAAAAGAAGTATTAAACTCCAGATTTTCTTCATTTTTCTTTTTTATTTTATTGTTGTTAATTGTTGAAATTGATATTCAGACCTACAAAGAATGAACGTCCGCAGCCCATCAGGCTATATCCTCCGTTTGCACTGTGTCCGCTTCCTCCCGATGTATTATCCACAGTCGTAATGTTGAAAAGATTCTTTACGCCTGCATTAATAATCAGATATTTACTGATGGGCTGACTAAGAGATACATCGGCCCAGTGATAAGAAGCGAGTCCGCCCAGGTAATAAGTACCATCGGTTGAATTATATCGGTATTCATTACGACTGCCAGTGAACTTATAGAATACATTCAGGTTTGTCTTAATCTTGGGTAACTGATAAGTGATGCTTGAAGAGAATTCCGGAGAGAAACGGAATTCAGGCAGATCATCGCCTACAAAAAGTTCATTGTCAGTCAGACTGTTGTAGCGGCCTACCAGCATGAAAGCTGCATTGATCTGTAAGTTGTTCCACCAGAAAGTATTTTCAAAAGATCCACCTGTTGTTTTATACTTATCGATATTGTAATAAGTAGTCAGTGTAGGATCTTCAATGCTTTGAGCCGTTGTGATACGATCGCGGAAATCGTTATAGAATCCTGATAGAGTAGAAGTCAGTCTGATTTTTTCAGAATGTAATATTCTCCAGGTATAAGACAATGTGAAGTTGTTAGAGTATTCCGCTTTCAGATCCGGGTTACCATCGATATTGTGATTGGCATTATGGAATGAGAAATAAAGTTCCTGTAAAGTCGGCGCTCTGAAGCCGTAGGCATACGAGAAACGCAAGTCCATAGTGCTGCACAGATTAATGCGGGTCAGAAATGAAGGAATTATCCATGGTGCTTTATAATCAGACCACAAAATAGAGCGCATACCCGGACGAAGATTCAGCCAGCTCAGCGGTTTCCATTCTGCCGAAAGAAAAGCGGCAAGCGTGGAAACTGCAGGTTCACCATTGATACGACCACCTGATCCCTGATCATGATTATATTCTATTCCCGGTTGCAGACTTAATGTCGGTGCAATTGTCCATGCTGCAGTTGCACTCAGGAACTGTGCATCATATTTTGAAACATCCTGGCTCGATTCTTCACTCGAAAGCCATGCCTCACCTGTAGAAGTATCGGTTACTACAGTTTTGGTGCGGCGTTTATAATTTTGCAGCGAACCAATTACATTCAAAGTGAATCCGTTGTTGGGTTGCCATGTCAATTGTGCATTATGCATTTTACGGTCCGTCAGATAATCACGGTCAGATATTTGTGTCGGTTTCAAATCTGTCGGATTAACAGGATTGTAGATTGTTTCATCCAGATAGCTGAAACGATACCAGGCATGAAGTTTCTTGTTCTTCCAGCCCAGCGTTCCGTTATACAGAAACTGATCTTTTGGTGCCCAGGTCTTTTCACGACCAGTAGCCGAACCAGTCCAGCCTCCATGTGTATTTCGTGCAAATGATCCATCAATATAAAGGCCTTTTTTGAAAGCAAATGATGCATTGACACTCTGATTGTGAACACCCTTATCGCGGAAAAAGTCATATTCTTTACCCATGCTTTCTTCCTGTACACGTGCTGAAACAGAAATCTGATTCTTTTCAGTATTTGTTTTGGCCTTTTTGGTAATGATATTGATTACACCTGCCAGTGCATCCGTGCCATAAACCACAGACATTGGTCCTTCCACAATCTCCACCTGCTCGATGGTATTTACATCAATCTGACTAAGACTTTGTTTGGTCGATCCACGGTCAACCATCGGTACACCGTCAATCAATACTTTTACATTGTTGCCACTCATACCCATCAGTTCGAAATCACTTTCGCCAAGCGCCATATCGTTAGAGATACGGATACCGATCTCGGTATTAAGCAATGATTGTAAATCTGACGGTGCTTTCTGCGCAATTGATTTCTGATTGACAACACGCACTTTGTATAGAGAGTTGCGAAGTGATTGCGGAGTAAACTGTCCGGTAATAACCACATCACCCAGTTGATTCACATTTTCGATAATCTCGAGATTGGCGAAATGATTATCTTCTCCCTGCATGATTGTTACCGGAATCTCTTTCTTGTGAGCAAGGATTGAATAAACCACCAAAGTATATTTCCCTGCCGGAGCATGAAACTCAAAATTTCCTTTCTGGTCAGTTAAACCGCCATAATTCGTGTTTTTAAGCATTACGGAAATAAATTCGGCAGGTTCGCCATCGGTAGTAATAACATTTCCATAAACTTTACAAAAACTGTTCTTCTGTGCACTCAGTTCGTTTGTAGTTCCGATTAGCAGGAAAGCTACAATAAAACAAAGCCATAGTTTCTTGTCGTTCGTCATCGATTTTAAAGCAATAATTAATTCGATGCAAAATTAGACTTAACAAAATCTCTGGTCAATACAGATAATTAGGTATATTTTGAATAAAAAAGGCCATTGTATTAACACTTTATAGCTATTTTAGGCTATTAACCCCCTCTTTTTAGTGATATTTTGTTGGCGCCCAAGATTCATTTACTTAAATAATATGACGATAAGTGCAGTAAAAACGGAAGGTTTAAATAGGAAATATTGATATGAAATGAAGAAAATAATTGCTCCTGCTATGGATATAGTAATAATCGTAGAGTTACTATAAAAAACACTGAGAAAACCGTATAATAAATCATGTTTAAGTAATAATAATAGACAATATGTGTTAGCGTGTTATCTTGTTAACATTTATTTGATTTAGTGCATCCCCTTATGCACTATAATGCATAACCTTATGCACCGCAGTGCATGTAGTGATGCACTGTAGTGCATGTAGTAATGCACTATACTATGTTATGTGTATTGATTAGATTGTCAGCTTGGTATGATTGTTTTATATTATATACTATCATTTGATATTTTGTATCATTAATAAACGGAGGAGGGAAAAATAGGCTTTACTCCCTCCTTTCTTTTTCTTTATATTTGTTCTGCAAATCAAAACGATTACTTATAATTCTTTTAAAAGGACTAATACGATTGTCGGGGGAGATTACAATAGTTCGTTTGTTTATAATGATGATGGTTTTATGGTAAAAATGGAATTAAATAAGAATAATTCCATCGAATAACGTCGTTATTATTTGGAAGTCAATATGAATTGGATGAAGGTTCATTGGCGGGACTAAAGAAAAATTGTATTTTGGTGGCGATTATTACTCTGCAGCAATAATGCCTGTTCAAAGTCTCGGGAATCACCTGTATTTTGGTGATCCTTTGATGACCATGAAAGAATACTTTATGGGGATGGGTATAGGAACTCTGGCTGGTGGTGCAACTACCGGAATTACTGTAGCAATAAAGTGAATAACTTCTGGAAAGGTAATGGAGTAAGAATATGTTGTATTATATTCTGATAATATCTAACAAAATGAAAGATCAAATTAAACCAAATGAATTAGTTATTGAAAGTGATCATGACTGTGAATCTAGGGGATAGAACGCGTCTTATTAAAAAGATGCAGAAAGCAAAACAAGGAGAAAAGACAACAGTAGCATATATTGGAGGATCCATAACAATGGGATGTAGTGCAGAGCCTATATTCGAGAATAGTTATGCTCCGTTAACAAGAAATTGGTGGTATGAGACATTTGGCAAAGAGAATATCTTATATGTGAATGCGGGGATAGGAGCAACGGATTCTTATCTTGGAGTACATAGAGTAGGAACCGATGTATTGATGTATGAACCAGATGTAGTTGTGATTGAATTCTCTGTTA
>CAMTOS010000114.1 GCA_947074195.1 uncultured Bacteroides sp. | reverse complement strand
GTATCACCAGTGCAGGGTCCAGCGGGCGGATACGCAGGGTATGTTTCCCAGCCCCCTCAAGCTGATACATGGTTTCACTATCTATCACATGGTCGGCTTGCCATTTGCCCAGTTCGCCGCGATAATGTCCGTTCAGGTTGATGATTTTCTCTGGATTGCCATCAATGCTTATGGCGTAGCTGAGGCCTTTGTTTTCGTTGAAATTCAGCGTGGGCGAGAAGCGGATCAGTAACGAAGCCTCTCCCTTGCTTTCTGTGATAAAGTCATACTCCACATAGGAATTGGCTGTTGGTTTAGCAGTAGCAGGCATCGTGGTGATGGCTGAAAGGGTGCGTCCCATATTTGGAATAATAACCCATTCGATGCCATTACCGGCAGATGCACGGGTATAGTGTTCGGCTTCCATTGATACCACGCCATTTTTCTCTGCAAAGAGATAAGGCTGGCTGACAGGTGCTGCATCAACATATTGCACAACTGGCATAATGTTGTATTCCGGATGATTCCATGACGTATAGCCGATATGCGTCTGGTCCATCATATGATTCCATTTGCCGTTGCTCATTACCTTATTATATTGATGAGTCAATACCGAGTCGCGGTCGAAATGTTGCTTTACTTTATCTGCCCACACATTGGCTTCAGGATTGTTTTGTGCAGCCAATGCTTTGTTCATGGCCACCGCATAATACATGTCGTACAGATTGGAACTGGCCTGAATGGGGTAGAGCACCAGCTGATCATAAGCATCCCGCTTGTCCTGGGGCAAGAGATAGTAAATCTTCAAAGCCTCGAGTAGCAATGCTTCATATTCTTCGCGCACCGTATTCCACTCATTATAATTACTCAGACTATAGGTGCCCTCGTTTAACAACTCAGGGGTGATGCGGCGGTTGTATTTACTATACATATCGATGAGACGGGCGATTTGCGGAGCATAAGTCATACCGAATTGCTCCTCGCTAAAACCAACCGTATGCTGAAAGAGATTACCGGCATTGAACTGTTCCGGGTTCCACGCCATATCCATAAAGAAAGTGATAGGGTATTCCATCGGTTTCAGGTCACCCACATTCACCACCCAAAGTTCTTTTACTCCATGCTCATACGTTAGGTTCATCTGTTCCCACACCCGTTGAACCTGCGAGATATTGATCCATTTCGAGTTACGGGGAGCGCCTACATAATCGAAATGATAGTACATGCCATATCCGCCTTTGCGTGGCTTGGCATCGAGTGCAGGAAGTTTTCGCACATTGCCCCAGTTGTCATCGCACAGCAGCAGTATCACATCATCGGGCACACGCATGCCTTTATCGTAGTAATCCTGCACCTCTTTATAGAGCGCCCATACCTGCGGTGTTTCTTTTGCTTTCTTTCCGGTGACCTGCTCAATGATTTTACGCTGATCTTTCACGATATTCTGTAATAAAGTGATGTTTGATTCCTCGCTCATCGGCTCATCACCATCGCCGCGCATTCCTATGGTAATCACCGACTCCCAATCTTTCGCACGCTCCATACCGGTCTTCCAGAACTCCTGCAAACCTTTTTTATTGGTCTGATAATTCCAGTCGCCGCTGCCATAGCGTTTCCAGTCTTGCTGTGCCAGCGCCATGGGTTCGTGGTGAGAGGTACTCATGACAACTCCCATTTCATCAGCAAGAGGTCCGTTCATGGGATCGTCATCATAAAAGGCACTGGCCCACATGGCAGGCCACAGAAAGTTGCCTTTCAGGCGAAGAATCAGTTCGAACACCTGCTCGTAAAACTGACTGTTAAAGCCTCCGTAAGTTTGTTGTGCCCACTTGCCCAGCGAGGGCCATTCGTCGTTCAGGAAAATGCCTCTGTACTTCACGGCGGGTTCTCCTTCGGTATAGATGCCTTCTTTAAAAGCAATTACGGGTTGATGTTCTACCGGTACATCGGCCCAGTAGTACCAGGGCGATACACCCATCTGGCGCGATAATTCATAGATGCCGTAGATGGTGCCGCGCATATCGCTTCCGGCAATCACTACCGCTTTATTTACTCCGGGAAGAGGGTTTTCTACGGTGGTTAAGAGATATTTCTCATTCTTTCCCACCAGCTCTTTGCCCTCAATTTTATTTTGACTGATCAGCTGTTTTATCCATTGACTGTTTTCTGCAGAACCGATAATCAGAAGTTCGGAGGCATCGGGTTCGCTGATGATGGAGGGCTTATTGCCCGTTACTTTTTCTGCATCGCTTTGCAGATGATTCACTGCCCGCATCACGCCTTTATATTCATTGGTATCGATAAGAACAGGGAGTGTCTTTTGGGGTGATATCCATACAAATTCACCATCGGGGGCGATAAATGAGTTTTGTCCTCTGAGTGCGTGACTGAAAAGGGCAAGGAAGATAAAAAGGAAGAGGTAGTGAATTGTGTTTTTCATAAACTGATGTTATTTGAAATCCGGCAGCGGGCCTTTTAAGGGAATGTAGTCCCGCTGCCGGATAAAGGAAACAATTTTTTCACATTTAAGAATGAACTAATGTTTTAATTAATAATACTTTACCGGAAAGAAATTCTATCTTCTTTCAGAGAATGCACAGTGATAGCTTCTCAGCCTGGTGGCAAGCGCTACTCAGCTCGCTGGCAATAGCTTGCTGACAGGCTGGCAAACGCTTGCCGTTAAACTGCCTTTTAGTAACCCGGATTCTGGTAGGCTGCTTTCTCTGCTGCCGTCATCTCTAACCCTTCTAACTGACCGGTAGGGATAGGGCGAAGGTATAGAAAATCGGCTATATCGCGGGTTACGGTCTGGACAGTATGATCGCCATAACTTGCACCACAGATTTCATAACTTCCTGCACGCTGCTTCCAGGTTTGGGTACGTGCCAGATCGAACCAGCGGTAACCTTCGCCATAGAATTCGCGCGAACGCTCATCTAAAATATAATCTATTGTGATAGTCGATGGAGTTGCGGCGGTCATTTCCGAACTGTAGTCGGCTACTTTCGCTGCATCATCGGCATTGCTGAAACTCCATTTTCCGGCACGTGCGCGAAGTACGTTTACCAGATCGCGGGCCGTTTTTCCACCCGATGTTGTAGCACCTTTTACGGCAGCTTCGGCGGCAACCAGATAGAGTTCAGAGAATTTCAGAATGTTGTACGGACGTGTACTTCCTGCATTGGGCTGTCCCAGTCCATCACCATTATCAGTACGGTAAGGGCCCAGTTTCCACAAACCAGGATAAACGATACGGCTGATTCCGCTTGGCGCTACCACCCAGTCGGCACGACCCGGCATGTAGCCGGCACCAATGTTGCTGTTGCCTTGTCCGCTTGGGTAAGTCACCGCTGTCGATGGCTCTTCATCCAGGAATGTCAGTACTGCATCATTCGGATAGATAATCATATTATTGGCATTGTACACATATGCGGCAGAATTACCACCTTTCGGCCAGTTGGCACGATACACGGTGGTGAACGTTCCGTCGTAACGAGAGTCATTGGTTTTATCGGCAAAGATGTCGCGAACCACATTGATGGTGGGGCACATACGAGTCCACGGACGGCCAAGTGGCTGAGTGGCTGCACGCATCACCGGATTGATCTTGGTGCTCCAGTCATCGGCCAGTGCACTGGTCATGTTGGTATAGTTCCAGGTCATCATCCAGCCGGCAAAGTTATCGGGAGCGCTACCGCTGCCGTAAGTCAGACTACCTCCATTGTAATATTCGCTGTCTTCGGTATGGTCGGCATAGAGTAGAATCTCATTGTTACGGTCGTTCGGACCGGCATTGACCATATAGAATGTTTCCTGCAAGCCAAACGGACCAGGATTATCGATAGCCGCGGTCGCTACATCATACGCCTGCTGATAGTACCATTGCGATGTTTTTCCATCGGGATCAACACGGCTGCATTCAGGATACGTAGGAATATTATTAGGATTATCGAGCCACCATGCATAGGTCAGATAAGCCTTTGCCAAAACCAGGCGAGCCACTGTTTTGGTGGCCGATCCGGTAAGTCTGCCCGTAGCCGGAAGATCATCAATAGCCGTCAGCAAATCGGGGAAGATGGCTTTGGTATAAACTTCAGGCACCGTATTGCGGGTCGATACACGCGATGGAGTTGTATTGAATTTCAGTTCTCCTCCTCCCAAATCAAGTGGCACACCACCAAACGTCTGCACCAGCAAGAAGTAATCGAATGCGCGGAAGAAACGTGCTTCGGCAATCAGCGAGTTATCGATACCAGCCTCTACGGCATTTTCAATGATACCGCTGGCGGTATTGATGTTAGGGAAGGCGGCTCCCCAAAGTACATCCGAACGGCTGCTGCTCGGTGTAAGACTTCCTACACCCGAAAGGTCGGCATCCTTAAAGTTACCATCGGCCGATTGTGCATAAGTGGCTTCATCGGTACCTGTCTGGCATGAATTATAATAGTAAGCCTGACCATAGATGTAGCGCAGATGAGCGTACATCGAAGTCAATCCGCCATACACACCCGCTTCAGTCTTAAAGAAGCCGGGTTCAAAGAAACTACGGGGTTGTTCGTCAAGAACATATCCGCACGAGGTGGCAAGCAACAGCGCCATGGCTGCCGGTGCTGCCTGTCTTATTTTATAGATTATATTTTTCATATTGGTAATCATAATTGGTTAGAATGTCAGGTTAAGGCCCATTAAGTAATTGCGTGTTGCCGGCGTGTTAGTACCGATAATCGGGAAACGGCTTACCATATTTACCGCTACGTTTTCATCACCCATTGAGTTTGTTTCAGGATCGAGACCACATTCGTTCTTGAAAGGAGAGAAGAGCACGAACGGATTCTGAATGGTGGCATAAAGACGCAATGTGCTTACACCAAGGTTCTTCATTCTCGGCAGGTTCTGGAAGTTGTAACCGATGGTGATGGTGCGTATCTTCATATAAGAGGCACTGAAATAACCCAGTGTTGAACCGTATTTCGGGTTGTCACCACTCATAATGCCGCCCGGTTTGGGATATCTTACGTCGGTATTCTCAGGAGTCCAGTAGTCTACCTTCACATTGTTGCGTCGGCCTGACAGCATATTCAGATATCCATTAGATGAATGCAGTGAACTGATGAGTTTACCACCGCACTGGAATGCACCGATAACCATTAAATCGAGATTCTTCCAGGCCACGCGGGTATTGAAACCACCCTGGAACTTAGGTTCCATACTGATGATCTGACGGTCTTCTGTACCAATTTGGCGAACAGGTGTTCCGTCGGCATTATATTCGCCGGTATATTTTACTTTAATCATACCTACATTTCCACCGGGCTCAAGGATATCGAGATAAGGATCGCCTTCCTGCCACAAGCCTTCATATTGATAGTCGAAGATTGAGTTGATGGGGTGACCTACAAACCAGTTGTTGGCTTCATCGCGCTGCTGGCCTGATGCCAGGGCAACCAGTTTATTGCGGTTGGCATACAGATTGAAACCGGCTTCCCAGCTCCAGCCATTGCGGTTCTCGAAAATGACACCGTTCAGGGTAAGTTCTACCCCTTTATTCTGCGTCTTCCCGATATTGCCCATATAGCTGCTTACCCCTGCTGTAGAAGGCAGATTCACGTTGAGCAGCAAATCGTGTGTCTTTTGAATGTAGTATTCTAACGTACCCGACAGACGACCGCCAAAGAGGGTTACATCTACCCCGAAGTTCCATGTAGTAGAGTATTCCCAGCCCAAAGTTGTGTTAGGGAGTGCAGATACATAGTAACCGGTCAGATAGGTATTACCGAAGTTGTACGGGCGTGTGCTTAGCATACCCAGTGTAGAGTAGGGCGCTACCGCCTGGTTTGATGTCTGCCCGTAACCGGCACGTACTTTCAGGATATCGACTACATCGACATTATCCATAAACTCCTCTTTCTTGATGTTCCATCCCAGAGAAACCGCCGGATAAGTATGCCACTGATGTCCCTTGGCCAGACGCGATGATGCATCTGAACGAACCGTAGCCTGAATCATATATTTATTATCGTAAGCATACATTACACGACCCATGAACGACAACAGACCACTCTTCTCGTACCCCTGATTGTTGGGATTCACGGTAATCTCGCCATCGGCACGACCAATGTTGTAATACTGGAAATACTCGGCAGGTATATCTTTACCCGACATATAAGAACGCGTATATTTAGTCTGTTCGGCCGAGTACATCGCCACCACATTGAGCTGATGCTTCTGATTGAACGTGCGGTCGTATGTTAACATATTTTCCACTGCCCAGTTGGTAGTTTCGGTATGCTGTATTGAGGCAGTCGATTCGGTAGTCGCATTCGTACTATTTACACCCTCACCGGTAAACGCACCCGTTTTTCCGCCACGATAGTTCATACCCACATTGATGCGGTACTTCAATCCCGGAACACCTGGGCACTCAATTTGTCCGTAGAACGTGTTGTATGAACCGATAGCCGTCGCTTCGTTTACCCACGCTTCGCCCAGATTGTTAAGCACACTCTTCGTCATCACCCACTGCTCATCCAAAGGCATCTGAATGGTTCTGCGGAGCGTGCCATCTTCATTATAAGGATTAGCGATAGGCGATGCGCTCAATACATTGTACATCCCGATCTGACCACCTTTAGTAATGTTATAGTTGGTCACCGTCGAAGCTCCGAAACGCAGATATTTACCAATACCCTGATCGATTGTGGCACGGATATTATAGCGTTCGAACGATTGAGTCGGCACATTCGATTCATCATAATAATAACCCACACCCACATTATAGCTGCCATTGCGGGTACCGTTGGCCACACTTACGTCGTGGCTTGTCACGATACCTGTACGGTAGAACATATCCTGCCAGTCGGTATTAGTGGTATTCGATTCATCGAGTGAATTAGTAAACATTCCCGCATCCTCGCGAAGTTTGGCAAACTCCTCGCCATTCATCATCGGATATCTGGAGAATACCGTTTTCAGTCCGAAATACCCATTATAAGTGATGCGTGCATTCTGTCCTTCCACCCCTTTATAAGTGGTAATCAGGATAACACCATTCGCACCGCGTGATCCATAAATGGCAGTCGATGAGGCGTCTTTCAGAATATCCATGCTCTTGATATCGCTCGGGTTGATATCCGAAAGGTTTCCCATAAACGGAATACCATCGAGTACGATCAGCGGATCATTCGAAGCCGTCAGCGAGCGGGTACCGCGGATACGGATCTGCATATTCGCGCCCGGCTGTGAAGAAGTCTGCGTCATATCTACCCCGGCAATGCGGCTTTGCAGTGCGTAAGAGATATTGGCTGCCGGAACTTCACGCATCACGCCACCCTGAACGGAAGCGATAGAACCGGTTACATCCGATTTACGGGCTGTACCATAACCTACAACCACCACTTCATCGAGTGCTTTTGCATCTTCTAAAAGAGTAATAGTCAGATGAGTACGTCCGTCAACATGAACCTCTTTGCGCTCATAGCCTACATAAGTCACCACCAACGTGGCATTGGACGGAGCCACCAGTGAGAAATTACCTTCAAGGTCGGTTACTGTACCAAGTGATGTTCCTTTTACCTGGACGCTTGCCCCGATAATCGGATCTTTGCTTGCATCTCTCACCTCTCCGCGAACGGTAATGTTCTGAGCGACCATACCAAATGGCAGCCCCAGCATGAAGAGAAGAAAGACTAAAGTTTTAGCTTTTAAATTAGTGCTTCTCATAAAACTTTGTTTTTGATTATAAAAGATTTTATTCTATGGTTAACTATTCCGGTGTTTACTGCCTTTCTCAGGCTTAACAAACTTACGGTTTTTGACGCTGAAAGACTTCCACCCGAATTGCACAGAGTTCAGGTGGCGTAACCTCTCTTTTGTGCTTGTTACAATCAGTGTTGTGCATGTTACATCGGTCTGAATATCTTTTATATATGGTAATATCTGATGGTGAATTACACTATTTTTGTTAATGTATAATTCGCATCTCATTTATGAAAACACACATCTCTGTCATTGGCTTAATTCTGATACTTTGTACCTCATTGTCAGCTTCTGCGCAATCGGGCCGTCTATACGATACAACCGACGGTTTGTCGAGCAGTTTCATTAACCAGGTGCTTCAGGACAGCAAAGGCTATATCTGGATTGCCACACAGTATGGTTTGAATAAATACAATGGCATCAGTTTCGTGCGGTATTACCATGAAACCAGCGAGAAGAATTCGCTGAAGAACAATTATGTACGCTGTCTGTACGAGTCATCCGAAAACACTATATTTGTGGGGTGCTACAACGGACTGATGTATTACGATCCGGGCACCGATTCCTTCTGCGACATCCCGATGATACGCGAAGATGAAGTGCAGAGCCCTCACGTCACCCAAATACTTCAAATCCACACCGGAGAGATCTGGATTGCCACAGCAGGACAAGGGTTATTCATATACGATCCCGAAGAAAAAATAGCCATCAGCCACGCCGGTATCATGGAACAGCTGCAAATCTTTTTCCTGAACGGGCTCTTTCAGGACTCCCGTCAACGCGTGTGGTTTACGACCGAATTTAACGGAATAGCCTCCATCGATCTCGTTACACAGGAAGTTCACTTCTATCGCCAACCGCTTGTCCCCGAAAATACATCGATCTCAGTAATCGAAACTCCGGAGGGCGAAATCCTGGCCGGCTTCCTTAAAGAAGGCGTGGCGCGATATGATGTGGAGACTCAACGTTTCATACCCGTCCCGTTTGACGGTGCAAATAAAAGCGCATCGGTCTATTGCATGAAGCAGGTAGGTGATGAAATATGGATTGGTTGTGATGGCGAAGGAATACAGAAATACAATGCAGCGACAAAGAAACTGGAACTCAGTCAGCCCAACCTGAATACACTGGATTACAGTCAGGGAAGAATACACGCCATTCTCGAAGACCGCAACAAGAACATCTGGATAGGAATGTGCCTGAAAGGATTGGTACAGATCACCCATCGTGATGTAAAGTTCGATTATACAGGGGCACGTTCCGTAACACATAATCCCATCGGCACCAATTGTGTAACGATGATCTATAAAGATAAGAACGGACATCTGTGGGTTAGTAACGATAACGAAGGGCTATTCGAAATAGATAAACAGGGCAACCGGCTGAAACACTATCATCCATGGAGTGAAGGCGGTGTTGTGCCGAACGTTATCTACAGTGTTTATGAAGATAGCAGGGGCGCCTTCTGGATTGCCTCACCCTCGGACCCGCTCATCTGTTTCGACCGCAACACCGGAGAATCACAACGAATTGCAGGACTCGAAATAGATAATGTTACTTTCATTGCGGAAGATAAACAAGGCGATCTTTACTTTGTGACAAAAGGGAAGGGGATGTATAGGTACATCTCTGCGACAAAAGAGATAAAGCATTATTCTACTTCTAAGAGTGAGAACAAAGAGATACGTGACCGGTATCTGGCCAACGACTGGATCAATAGCATCATGTGCGATAATGAAGGACTGATCTGGCTGGCACACTACAAAGGCATCAGCTGCTTTAACCCCGAAGACGAAAGCTTTGTACATTTTACGAAGAATAATCTTGTGATTGCCGGCAGCATTGGCTATGTCATTATGCAGGATGAGGCCGGGTACATCTGGGCAGGAACAAGCGATGGTTTGTATCGCTTCTGTAAAAAGAGTGGTGAAAAGAAACTCTTTAAGCAACAGAATGGCTTGTCTAATAATGTAATCTGCGGTATAGCACAGGATGAAATGGGCTATATCTGGATCAGTACCTTTGCAGGCATCAGCCGCTTGACGCCCGAAACACAGACGTTTATCAACTATTCGGTGAAAGACGGACTACAGAACAATGAGTTCTATCCGGGTGCTTTTTATTGTGATAAAGGCGAATACATCTACTTTGGAGGCATCAATGGCATCACCTCCTTCAATCCACTGAACATTGTCGGTGAAGAATACAATTATCAGGTAGAGATAACCGAATTCAGCATCTATCAGCAACCGGTAAATGTCCATACCCAATCGGGCAAGCATCAGGTCGTAGATAAACCCGTATCAGAAGCAGATCACTTTACGCTTTCGCACAATGATAATACGTTCAGCCTGTCGTTTGCCACACTGACATATGTCAACACTGAGCAGATTTATTACTATTATCGTATAAAAGAGTTGGGTGGCACCTGGATTGCTACCGATCCCGGGCAGAACAAAGTGACCTACAATAACATTCCTCCGGGGCAATATACCTTTGAAATCTTTGCCGCCAGTACCAACGCATCGCCTGCCATAAAGTCTCTGAAGATACAGATCACCCCGCCTTGGTATCAGTCTTCAGTAGCATACTTCATCTATCTACTGGCAATTATCGCTGTAATCATTGCAATAATCTACTATTTCCGCGACCGTATGAAGCGTAAGCAGCGACGTATAGAACGTCGCTACAAAGCAGAAATGAACGATGCCAAACTGCAGTTCTTTATTAACATATCCCACGAAATCCGCACGCCCATGACGCTGATTATGGGACCGCTGGAGAAGCTGCTTA
>CAMTOS010000113.1 GCA_947074195.1 uncultured Bacteroides sp. | reverse complement strand
AGAGAAACACGGCGGCGCGTACCGAAATCACAGTAAAAGCAACCGGCATCGAGTAAACGTTCAGCTTTGGCATACGACTTCTTATAATAGTCGACATAATCAAAATGCTTCGTCTGATGCGTCATGATGTAATAGAGTTCAGAAATGATGGCCAGCACTTTCACTTCCAGCAGAATAGTATCAGACCAGCTTCCTTCGAACTCAATATGCAGATGTCCCTGCTCATCCTGACTCGCCTTTACCCAGTTACGATTAAACCGATAACCTTTCAGGTAAGTATAAAACCAGGTTGGAATGTAGCTGCATTTCCGTTTCATGAAGTTGATTTCCTCTTCGGTAATCACCACATTCTCTAACATCACGATTTGTTCCATAAACCGTTCAGCAAATCCATCCGGATAGACAGTGTTATTACGATCCGTAAAGGAATACTTCACCTGCGCACGCGGGAAATTATCGATTACCGCACAGCACATGGTTAGTTTATAGAGGTCATCATCCGTAAAATGATTGATTATCTGTTTCATAATGTCAGGTTGTTTTTGAATTCATTTAATATAGCACCTTTATCCAGAGAAGGCGAGAACTCACTGAGAATATTAAACATTTGCGGACCATAAATGGCAATACCATCTTTCAGCGTATCGAGCACACAAATATCTCCGGCAATGCCACAAATATCTATTCTGTCTATTCTGTACTTCTTTATAATTTCATCAATTCGTGCAGCAGATTCCACATTCTTGAAGATAGAATATTCTTCAGTAGCAGAATTTAATCCCTTTGATAATATAATAGTGTCACCTTTTGTTGTATGCAATGCTTTTAAAACCGATGGCCAAATGGCAGCCCCTTCGCTATGCTGTACACAGTGATCGGGCCATTGACCGTCATTTGTCGCAAAAGAGCAATGGTTATGCGGATGCCAGTCTACTGTCGCAATTTTATAACAATAATTGCCATTGTTACTGCTAATAAATTCGGCCAGATTATTCATCGCACTTTCTGCATCAGGCACGGGCAATGAGCCATTTATAAAATCAATCTGAGGATCGACAACTAATAGGAGTTTATTCATGTGATACAATAAATTCAGATAATAATTTCTGCTCTTGATTTACAACAAGCAGATAATCAATATGTTGTTTATAATTGCTAAAATAGCCATTTCAGGGTCAACAAAAATACATAAAAATGCAGACAGATAGTCTTTTAAAATGAAAATTCCCCGCCGACCTTTGTCGAACGGGGAAATGCGTTTATCATTAATGCAACCTACATAAACAATGGCGTAATGGCAGTCGTAATAAAGTAGCCACCAAATATTAGCCAGACGAAAAGTATAAAAGCCAGAAGGAATGGCTTAAAGCCGGCTTTCTTAAATTTATCGAAGCTGGTTTCCGCCCCAAGAGCCACCATAGCCATGGTCAGAAGGAAAGTATCAATGTTGTTGATTGACTGAATGACAGCAGGTGGTATAGGGATAATAGAATTGATGACAATCATTAATAAAAAGAGTAGCGCAAACCACGGAATTGCCACTTTCCCTTTTTCTGTATTTTTATCTCCCGAATTATTTTTAGCCGCCTTTTTCGCTGCCCACCAGCTCAATATCAGCAATACAGGCACCAGCATCATCACACGAATCATCTTAACGATAATAGCGATATTAGAGATTTCGTCTCCCATAGAATTCCCGGCACCAACGGTATGCGCCACCTCATGCAGGGTAGCCCCGGTATAAATACCCATTTCCTCGGGCGATAATTCTATTACACCATTCGCATAAAAGATGGGATAGATAAACATGGCGATGGTTCCGTAAATGACCACCGTCGCCACCGCTACAGCCGTTTTATAGGGTTTAGTATGAATAGTCGATTCAGCTCCAAGGATAGCCGCCGCTCCGCAAATTCCACTACCGATAGAGGTGAGCAGGGCAATATCTTCATCCATTTTCAAGAGTTTACCGATGAACACCCCGCCAATAATCGTCACGGCAACGATAGCGATATCGACCAGAATTCCCGGTGCACCTACCAGCAGAATATCCTGAAAAGTCAGACGGAACCCATATAAAATGATACCCAGACGCAGTAATTTCTTGGCGCAAAACTGTATTCCGGGCACCCATGTTGCCGGTAAATGATTTCGCAGACTATTGGCATAAAGCATACCCAGCAAGATACCGATAATCATCGGACTAAGTGACAGTTGAAGAATAACCGGTGCTTCGGCAATATAAAAAGCCGCGCACGAAAACAGTGCTATTAATAGAACGCCATGAAGCATACTGCCTCTTTTCTCATTAAACATAGGCTCGTTTATTATGAGGTTTCGAGATAAAGATCATTAGTTTAATTTTATGAAAACAACTGAGCAGAAAATATGTTTCTATTATTATTTCATTAATACTAAATAACCGTAATATGAAGAAAGTAAAGATGTTCTATCAAGAAAGGTGCCCTTTTTGCAAAAAGGCGTTCAAATATATTGATGAGCTGAAAGAAGAGCATCCCGAATTTAAGGATGTGATTATTGAAACTGTAGATGAGCTGGAAGAGCCGGAACTGGCCGATACCTTCGATTATTACTATGTGCCTACTTTCTATGTCGATGGTAAGAAAGTACACGAAGGTGGCATTTATAAACCCGAAGTCGAGAAGCTATTAAGGCATATTATAGAGTAGTGATTTTGCCTTAAATTGTTGTCTTAAGTATTGTAAAATTAAAAACTGTATTCTTGCAGATTAAACTCCCTGTTTTGATCGATAAAAACAGGGAGTTTAATTTATAAGAAATATAAGTCATAATTAAGCACTCAGCGAATTTACGCATAACTTGTTTTGAAAAATGTGAATAATTGATTTTATAAAATAAAAATGAAAATTTAAAAAAGGCTGCAAAGGTATGCTGAATAATCTTAACATACAAATACTACTATAACTCATTATCCTTTTGTTTAAAGCCGATATGCACTTAATGTCAGTTATAATCCGAACATTTACAGTGTTCAAAAGTTATAATTATATACTTTTTATATGCAAAGTTATGAGCATGATTGATATAAAGAACTTCACTAAAACTCCGATGGAGCGATTAAAGAAGTTGAATCCCGGCGATAGGATAGAGTTGTTGACTTATAAAAGAGACCGGAAGGTGGTAATTAAAAAAATAGATGATTACACCTTCGATGTATCCGAAGACGGTTTCATGATCGAGGAGTTTCCGGCTGTAGAAATCTCGGCATTAGTCAAACTGCTCAAGCATCTTCAGAAAACCGAGTTTCCACGTAGCAACAAATTCTTTCTCGAGATTCTTCCTCCCGTAAAATCGGGAAATAAACATAGTAAATAAGAATAGTATGGAATTGCATATCACTATAGAAGACAATAAATACATGGAGAAATTCTTCAAGAGTTTTCCACAGTATGAAGAAGAGGTCAAAGAAAATATCTATCATAAACTGCCGGATATTATCAACCACCGTCCGCATAAGATTAAGGCTGCCTATCATCTGAAACGGAATCATCACACTATCCTGGAATATAAAGTCATTGTAAAAAACATGAACTTCCGTGCCGCCTACACCCAAGTGGGCAATGAAGTGAATGTATTCTTTATCTCGAGCACCACCATCAAACGGTTCTTTGTAAGTGCGTTGGAGAATACAACGCTTGTTGATTAAGAAATACTGATCAATCAAGCTTCTTTGCTATAATAGCTTTTCTTCTTTCTATTAAAATATTCTGTAAAGATATATGACTTGCTGTTCATAGCTTGCTGGCTTGTTGAGAAGCGCTTCTCAGCAAGCCAGCAAGCGCTTGACAACAAGCTGATAAGCACTCCCCAATAAGCTACTGATAGATGGCTTGTATATGGCTGATATGAAGTTCTCGGGAGATATAACGTTTGCTATATCCATCCACTCTGTACATGTGAATCACAGTTTGTCTCTCTACCATAGTTTTCATTCATTTATCTCTCTTGCATTTTTTAAAACACAAAGGACGTTATTTATAACTATGTTGGCGCACTTTTCAATTGAAATGTTGGCGCAGTTTTCAGTTAATATCTACACTTAACTAAAACCTTGCAATAACTCTACGCAAAGTTTATGGTAAAGTTAGTAAAGGCGTTCTTTATATATACAAGATTCTTACTGCATCTTTTTTCCTGCGATTATGGATGTATAATCATTGAAATTATCTATTTTTATATATTGTTGAATAGGAGTAGCTTCTTCTAAAGAACGATGTTATATTCAGCGATTATGGAATATTAAAATCTGAATCTGTATGGGTAAAAGAAAGAATAAATCTGTATTTGGTCAGCTGCAAAACAAAACCTCTGATATCTCATCTGTTGAGAAATACTTTAAGTTGTTTCAATCAAATGATACAGCCATATCAGATGATATATATCACGACTTAAATATCGAAGCATTCTTTCATTATTCAAATCGTTGTATCTCTCCCGCCGGCGAAATGATGCTTTATTACCGGTTAAGACATTTGTCTAAAGATGCGGATGTGGATTTATCTGAAAAAGTCATATCTGACATATCGCAATCTATAGAGTGCCGGGAAAAGGTAGAAGCTACGCTGACAAAATTATCCCGAAATCTCAGCCATTCTGTATCTGATCTTCTGCATGCGTCCGGTAGTTTAAGTAAATGGCATTCATACATCAAATACCTGCCAATACTCTATCTGATTATTATTATTTCATTGCTGATTGCCGGACAAATACCTGTTCTTATCGTTGTGTTGGCCATGATTATGTTGTTGAATTCAATGATTCATTACTGGAATAAAATGTATGTCGACATACATATCCGGCCACTCATACAATTGTCAAAGCTAAAATCAGCAGCCGTTGAGTTATGCAATATCGATAAGTATCATGATACATCGGACATTAAAGATTCGATAAACGCTGTTGCCAAACTTGAAAACAAGATGTATATATTTGGCATGAATAAATACCTGGAATCGGATATTGCTTTGTTGTTCAACTCTGTATTAGAACTGATAAAAGTCGTATTCCTGATAGAACCCATTGCGACAAATATTATTGCCAATAAAGACATTGAATTCCAGTGCCATTCCAAAAAGTTGATAGAATATGTGGGTCAATGGGATGTTTCTTACTCTATCGCTTCGCTTCGGAAATGGCTTGATGATAATGAGTTAACTTATGCGCAACCTGTTTTTATAGCCTCTGATAAACATCAGATAAAAGCTGATGAACTATATAATCCATTGATACCAGACTGTATCGCTAATGATATAGACATAACCAGCACCACTATCATCACCGGATCGAACATGTCGGGCAAATCGACTTTTCTCCGGACAATCGGCTTGAATATTATTTCAGCTTATGCGATGAGTACTTGTTTTGCACAACACATGCAACTTCCGGACATTAAGCTTTATACAGTATTATCTGTATCAGACAATATTCTCGAATCTAAAAGTTATTATCTTTCTGAAGTCGAAAGAGTGAAAGCTGCAATTGACGGATGCGTCAATAACATATTCCATGGGATAAATATAGTTTTGATCGATGAGATATTTAAAGGTACAAATACAGCTGAACGCATTTCAATAGCCAATGCCGTTATCAAGTATTTTATGAATCTGAATAATACTATATGCATTGTATCAACACATGATATAGAATTGGCACATTCCTTTAGGAATTCGCTATCTATTTTTCATTTTGACGAGAATTTAAAGAGTGATACGATAAACTTTGACTATAAGTTAAAGCCCGGTCTTGAATACACCCGAAATGCCATTTCATTATTGAAACACTTTGATTATCCTGAAGATATAATTACATCGGCTGAAGAGAACGTTAATCGGTTACAGGATAGTTTTAGAATAGAATTATAACAAAATGATTAAATCATGGAGTACAAATGATTAGCGAATCTCAGAAAGTTACTTTTAAGCATTGATACAGTAAACTTTATATTGTATAAATTGTTTTGAAAATGAATGCAAAATTTAAAATGATTTAAATTCTTTTTTTGCATCAAAAAACATGCATTCCGAAATAAATTTAGCCCTTAATTCTATAATAACTAAACTATTAAAGTTGCAAATTAACTGTCGATAATTGCAGTAGTATGAAGGTCTCTGGAAGTAAAAAGCAAGTATTTGGTTTACGAAGAGTTCAGTGATTATAACTCTCTTCACATTTAGATAAAGCTTAAATCCGTATATCTTTAACCCCTAATATATCCTCAATATGAAACAATTAAAATATTTTTTAATACTATTGATTGCAAGCTTTATCAGCTGTTCAGATTCTTCGGGTGATTCTAATAACAATGAACCAGATGTTGCGAAAACATTTTTGGTTAGTTCTTATCTCAGAGGTAATTTTTATAACAGAGGTCTTATCTCATCTGCACAATTAAATGCCTGTACAGATATTATTTGTGTTGGCGCTGTCCTGACTGAAAATGGCGATCTGGAATACGATACTTTTGACTTGTTCAATGGCGAAGGAGTTACGACTTATAAAGAATTGATTACTGCAATCAAAGGTGAGTTAACCGGAAATACAACATTAAGACTTGGTATATCCGGTGGTGATTACTGGAAAAATATGATTGCCAGCCAGACAGCAGTCGACAATTTTGTACAAACAGTAAAATCAACAATAAGTCAATTGCAGCTTAATGGCGTTGATTTAGATTTTGAATGGGCTGAAAATGAAACTGAATATACAAATTATAGTGCAGCAATAGTTGCTTTATCAGAAGTGCTGGCCGATGATTTGATATTCTCAGTAACCTTGGACCCTGTTTCTTATAAAATATCCGATAGTGCAATTAGTGCTGTGACATATATCTCACTGCAATGCTATGGCCCTTCTCCTGTGCGGTTTAGTTATGATAACTATGTATCAAGCATAAATAATCTGATTAGCTATGGCATCCCTGCCGATAAATTAGTCCCGGGAATACCTTTTTATGGCGTAACAGCCGATGATTCAAAACAAACAGTGGCATACAGCGAGTTGGTTAAATCAAACCTGATAACATCAGCATCTGTCAATGAAGTGATTTACAATGGTGCCAGTTATGTGTTTAATGGAGTAGATATGGTGATGAAAAAAACAGAATATGCCAATTCGCAGGGATATTATGGTGTTATGAGCTGGAGTCTCGGCACCGATACAGAATATTCAAGTAAATGGTCATTGCTCAAGGCAATCAAAACAAGTTTAGAATAATGATAGATTTAATATAAAAAACCGGCTATTCCTCAATAATCATGAGAAATAGCCGGTTTCTTTTATATCAGTGAAATATTAATTCTTTTTGATAAGCGGACAGCCCAATGGCAAAACTTCTTTTCCGGCAAGCGGATTGATGATTTCGGCAGCCATCATATACCATGCAGCAAGAGCACAGATGATAAGATCGATAGCAGCAAGAGTCTTCAGACATGGGAAGAAGAAATGCTCAAGAACAAGCAGAACGAAACCTACAAACAACGTTGCAAAAGTAACGATCATTGCAGTATGAATTCTTAGCGCTGCAACAAGCATAATACCTGTATAAAGCATAAACGCAAAAAGATAGAATCCTACCTCAATACCATTCGACGGATATACATCGAAATGATTGCAAAGCCAGATGATGCAAAGTCCGATCCAGAAAGCACCGTAAGAAACGAATGCGCTGTATCCGAAGTTATTTCCGTTTTCTTTTTCCTGAAAACCTGCTATTAACTGTGCGATACCTCCAAACATAACACCCATGGCAAGCACAGGACCAAGTCCGATAAAACCTAAATTGTGAAACTGTAATAAAAGTGTTGTCAATCCGAATCCGGCCAGACCTACTACCGCCGGGTTACCTTTTTTTTCCATTTAAATAGTTTTGATTAATATAATTTTATTTGATGATTTGTGTTTAAGTCCATCTGCTGAACTGCCGTAGGGCGTGTTTTTGAAGTCGGCAAAGATATATTTATTTTATGTATAAAAAAATGGAGATAATGTCTGTAAGCAATTACTGTTAGTGTATAAAATATAAAATATATTAAGAAGACGATAGGTTGGGAGAGGGTTAAAATAGAGATTTGGCAATATGATAAAAATAATTAAAAATACAACCAACAGGTATAATAATTGTTATATTTGAAAAACAGCGCGACAAACACAAGGCATCGACAAAGTGAGTTTGAATTATCTCTTTTAAAAACATACGGACTAACTTTTTTTAAACAAAACATTAAATGATGAATCTAAAACTATCCAAACCACATTTTGTAGTGACTATCGCTACGGCATTGCTAATTTTTAGCAGCTGTATTGATAACGTAAAAGACGATTTTGACTTTGACAAAGCAAAAGAACATTTTGATGAAACATTTCCCATAAAGAATGTTGACCCCAATCATGACTGGAAAACCACACAACTGAACACTATCAAAGTCACTTCTTATGGTGATGCCGGTGAAATCTACCGAATTACAGTGTTTGATGCCAATCCGTTAGATCCTAAAGCCTCGGCCAGTATGCTGACACATGGTTATGTTAGTAATGATCTTGTACTCAATACACCTTTTGATTGCCCCATCATTCAAAAAAGTGTGTATGTTATGCGTACCGATTCAAAAAACCGAAACATTGTAAAGCATGTAGAAATTGATGAAAACATGACCAATGTCACTTTTGGTTCTTCTCAAATGGCAACTCGTTCAAATACAGAATCGGGTGATGTCGTGATTGAAACACAAGATGCACCTTTCTCATTAGATGAACTCAATTCTGTTGCCGGTAATGCTATAGAACTTACTGATGGTGTGATTCTCGAACCAAGCAGCGTCTATAAAATATCGGCCGGAACAACTTTTACTTCGTATGTACAAAGTTGGAACGTTAAATCAAACAGAACTAAAATATTAGTCTATGGCAAATGGGATTATCCAACGAAAAAGAATTCGGGAAATTCAGGCTATCTGGCTCTTGAAGATGGAGTAGATATCTGTATCATGCCTGGTGGTGAATTGACTGTGCCATCTGACAGTGAAATGAAGTTTAATAATTCATCACGCCTAATCATCTATCCTGAAGGTAAAATATCCGGTGATTGCATTTATCTCGCCAATGGGTCGCGAAACATGATGAACTATAATGCAGGCAATATTCAACTCGCTCAATTACACATTGATACCAAGGGTTATTTGTACAATTGCGGTACAATGAATGTAGATTATCTTAATTTCCAAAACAACGCCATTCTGACCAATCAGGGTAAATTAGAGATAGATCATTCAAGTGAACACTGTGTCGTGCGTAATAATTGCTACTTCATTGCCGATGTTTATAGCGGTCATTTAGTCTTGGGCAAAAACTGCGCTGCCGAATTTAATAAATACAATCAACGTATCTCAGGTGGCGATTGGAACAGAACGCTTGTGATGAGTAGTAATTCAATGCTTACCGTCAAAACAGATGCCATGTGGTCTGGAGCAACATTTACCGGGCCATCAAGTGGATATGCCTTGATAAAAACAGGAAAAGTATTGGGCGCAAATAATTTTAATCATTCAGGCAACATCTATTATGAAGTAGAAGAGTTTGGTTTCGATCTTAATGATATATATAACGATGGTAAATATGTTGCCGGAATAGAGTTTGCCAAATGGGGAGAAGCGCCGTTGGCCATTCCTGCAGGCGAATGTACCGGTGCAGGAAATACACCAAAAGATGAAGGTGAAGAAATAGAGTATAAACCAATGAGATATACCTATGCATTCGAAGACAACTATCCCAATATGGGCGATTATGACATGAACGATTTAGTGCTCGAACTCTCTATTGATTACGAAAGAGACGAGCAAACTAATAAATTGTTGAATGCAATACTTGATGTAAAGATCATTGCAATTGGTGCTACAAAACAATTGGGTGCCGGCATTAGAATTATTGGGAAGAACAACAATTCATCTTCATATAACATCGATTGCACACCTCATGCAGATTTTGGAATGAATGATCTGTTTACTGACTCCTCTCTATTTAAGGATAAAGAATCATCTACACCACATCAAATATCAGGGATATTCGGAAATGCACATCATTTATTGGGACATGATACTGGCACGATGTTAAATACAGGATTGATAAAAGCAGATGAAAAGAATGTAGTGAGATTCAAAATAACCAATGCTTCTGGCAAACAAGAATTTCCAACATTAGACGATCTCGATGTTTTCATTGGATATAAAGGCACTGGTAAGAAAAGAACGGAAGTCCATCTCTATGAATTTAGCCAATATGGAGCTACTCCTTTGGGTGAGTCGTATGATAATATAGCCGCCGCAGCAGGCAATAAAACCTGGGCATTATGTATACCAAACTTTAAGTATCCGAAAGAATATAAAAGTATAAAAGATGCCTATCCAATGTTCGAAAGGTGGGCACAAGACCGAAATACTAATCAAGACTGGTATTTGCATCCAGACGAAAACAAGATATATAAATAAATGATATAACTTCCGTATGTTTAAGAGTCACAGGTAAGCTCCACGTAGCTGGAATATAATAAAACCTTG
>CAMTOS010000112.1 GCA_947074195.1 uncultured Bacteroides sp. | reverse complement strand
CTGCCAGATAAGCATATGTGCTGTTCGTCACCCATGCACCTTTGAATACGAAATCGTTTTCTTTCAGATTAGTTATAGTTGCCTTTGTAAATTCATCTGTTTTTGAGATAAGATATACACTTCCCGATTTACCACCGGCTGTGATAGCGCTCAGATTCATATAACCCGGAGTGGTTTTATCTGTGGTATTGCTATATGTAAAACCGCCACCGAAGCCCCAGTCATTATAGAAATGGTTGGCCTGAATTGCGTTTTTGCTATCATTAAACTGATAAACATACATACCACCATAAGGATTTGTGTTGTCCAGAACACCATCTGTTGTTGCAAAAGTAGTTTCAGCAGTGTTTAGTTTATCATTGTAGTTTACAGCAATGATTTCTTTTGTATCATCATCATTACAGGCTGTAAATGCGAATGCCGTAAAGAGTAGCATTAAAAGAGAAATTTTTTTCATTTTCATGTTCCTTGATTTTAATAATTTATTTTTAGATGAAATTTTAATTGTTATAATGCAGGTTTTCGACCGTCATTACTTCGGTCGATATTTCGCCCATATTTCCGGCATCCTGATTAACGGCTGTAGTTATTCTTACGAAATCTATCTTATCCAGATTGGCTTTATTCCCATCAGCATCTACTGCCCAGTCTATTTTGAACTTCGTCATTTCTGTGCTGTTCGGATGATTATCTGCATAGCCCCAGGCATAGCAATATCCTATCCACATACCATTTTCATTCACAGCATTGTCTTTCAGTCTTGTCCCGCTAAAAGTCAGCTCATTCTGATCAATCCATAATGGATAATATGACGATTGTGTATGATAGGAGTTACGCAAAACATAACCTTCATTTCCCTGATTATCTTTCCATTTCACGTCAGCATCAAGCGGTGAAGGGCGATAATAGGTGATTTCATATCCTCTTGTTTCATTTGATGTGCCATATTCTGAACCTGCCAGTTCAAACCATTCATCATCAGGCAAACCATTCTCATTAGTGTCTTTCGATACCCATACAATTCCTGGTTCAGCGCTTCCACCAAGAGCACCGGTTGCTGTGCCATACATATTATAAGAAGCATTGCCATAGACTTTGAAGTCATATTCATCCTCTTTATTGGGGATAGATTTATGGAAACCGAGGGTGATAGATCCACCGAAACCACCTAGTGAAATAAGATATTTATTGTTGATGCGTTCTGTGGCATAATTAAGGATATCAGCTTCGTTATAGCCGTCTTTATATGCCATCGTCGTGGTATTCATAAATTGTCCGGGTGCAGGATTATACTCTAATACTTTGTTGGCAAAAGCGTTCGTTGCATTTGTATCATCCGGGGTAGGGTCTATCTGACTTTGCGATGATTTTTCGCTAAACACAATGCAGTTTGGATTGATACCGATATTATCGATGCTGTAATTAAATTCGCCCTGAGGACTGAAACAGTATACATCGCCCTTTACATTATAGGTATAGGCATCGGTGATATAGATATTGCCATTATATGGATTCACGAAAATGCCATAAGGAGTCGATATTCTTGAATCATCCATAATAAAATCCGGGTTGATGATTAAACCACTGCGCTGGTTCAGCACTTTATAACTGGTTTTCCCTGTGGTATATTGATAATTATAGAAATATACGAGTTCATCATTCACGGCAAAATTCAATACATACTCATCAAATGTTCTCGAAACAACATCGCTGTTTGCGTCAATCTCCACAAGTCTGGCGTTGCCTGATTCAAGATCTTTTCCACGAACTACCACCAGTACAGTTTCGTCCATACCGGCTGCAATTTTTCCCGGATTTAGTCCTACATTTATATCTTTGATTTTATTGAAAGATTCAGCATCAAACACACTCACCGTTTCATCAGGGCCGATTGTTTCCAAATCCAGACCACCCGAATTTGAGACATAGATTTTGCCATTCTGAATACAGATTCCATCCGGATTTCGACCGGCCTGCGCTGTGGCATCAATCTCTAAAGTCGGAATATCGATACGAACCACACTGCCGTCAAAGCAGCAAACAAATGCTTTATCATTATGGAAAGCAATATTACGGGGTTGTCTGGAACTACCATTCTCCTGCAACATCGGAATCTGTTTTACTGTCAATCCGGTTTTGAAATCGATCACTTCTATCTGGCTCGATACATTGACAACAATGAAAAATTTATCATCATATAATTGTAAATCATTAGCCGTATCACCCAAACCACGCCGATTCAGTGCCTGAAAATAATTCGTAACAGTTCTGTTATCATTAAAGGTATGGCGTGCCAGCGTACTGTTGTTCTGATTAAACAGCCCTTCACTCAATACATAGATCTCTGCCGTATTCTCTTCCCCCGTAATACCACCCGAAGTCGATGGATTCTGATCATGCATATCGTCACAGGCACTCGGGAGAAGTGCAAGTATCAGATAAATAAAGGGCAGATATATCTTATTTAATTTCATGGTTTAAAAGCTGAATTTAATGGTTCCTCTAAAAGATCGTCCCGGCATAGGGAAGTTCTTCACAATTTCATAGTTCTTATTCAAAAGATTCATCACCTCAACACTGATAGTTGTATCAAATCCCTTAAAGGAAAAGTCGCGATAAGCCGAAACGCTGTGATCCGTATAGCCGGCCAGTCTGTTTTCCGTAATGTTTTGTCCCAGACAATAACGCTTGCCCGAATAGAGTAGCGAATAAGAAACATTCACCCACGGAGTTTCTGCACTCGCTTGTCCCGAAGCCGAAACTCGCGGTGTATAAGCAATTTGATGCTTATAGGTTTTTCCGTTTTTATCAGTTACATCGAGTGCACGCTGATAAGTATAATTTCCTGAAAGATTAATTTTCAGTTCATTGCAGGCCTTCAATTGTATCATACCGGTTACATCAATTCCTTTAATCTCGACTTTGCCCAGATTGACCATACTCCAGATAAACAGATTCTTCGTCGGTGTGGCAATAATCTTATCATTTACCTTGTTATAATAGGCATCGGCAGTAACCGAAACATAAGGAATAAATCCGCCAATGGCTTTACTATAGGTCAGCCCCAGATTATACTGCTTAACCTTTTCAGGATTCAAATCGGTATTTCCTATTTGTCCGTAATACAAATCATTGAAAGTAGGCAAGCGGAATATCTCTTTGTAGAAGAAACGAATTCTGAAATCTTCTGAACTTACTGGTTTAAAAGATGCACTGAAAAACGGCGTCAGTCGGCGATAATTCGCTCCGCTCTTGCCATATTTTGTATGTTCATTAACGAAAGTAAAAAGTCCCGAAGCCGATAAAGTAATCCAGTTGTTCACATATTTTCCTGCAACGGCTGTAAGCCAGGTGTAGCGGGCAGGTTTAGCAAAATTGGGCGTATTAATGTCTAAAGTCTGAATACTTCCATCTGTTGTCGCCGAAAACGATAAATTAGGCAAAACACGATAAAGAGCAATGGCAGAAAGATAATATTCATGCTGATGATATCGTGTATCCTGCTTTTGTTCCATATTCTTGTAATCCGGATCCAGATAGCGCTGAAAATTCCAGTTCCATTTACCCGAGGCCTCAAATACCCATTCCGGAGAGAATTCCTTTTTATATTTGGCTTGTACAAAAGCATTTTTATCCCAGAGATGCTGTGAAGCGAAATCATAATAATAGGTCGTGGCATTGGGCAAACCACGTGATGACTGATAGTAATATCCTTTTATCCTGACTTGTTCGGTGTCCGATAAATTACCATACAGTCCGGCTTCAATTCGCCCTGATTTTACATCCGTATTGTTGCGTTTCTCCTCCGAACTCCAGTCGGTTTCATCGCCATAATATAAAGTATACGGATAGCGACCATTGGCCGACATCCATTCGCCGTTTATCCCTAATGACCATTTGGATGACAATTTATAGTCCAGCCATAAAGCCGGATTTACCAGTCCCCACGAACCGGCTTTGACCAATGCCGTGGCACGAAACTTCTCTTCAGCTCTGAATTCAGGCGCCAAAGTCTGAATATTAAGTAATCCGGCAGATGCAAAGAATCTTGCCGACTGGAAAATAGATTCACTCTGACCATTGCTTAATGAAATACGATCCACATTCTCCAGCGAAAAACGACCGATATCAATCTGCCCGGTCTGACTATTGGTAATTGCAATTCCGTCATAACCAATGGCCGTATGTTCGGCACCCAAGCTTCGTATCGATACCGTTTTCAATCCGCCAATGCCACCGTAATCTTTTACCGTAACCCCTGCAAAATGCTTTACGGCATCTGATAATTGCAGTGCCTGCATATTTTGCAGCTGTTCTTTAGTAAATAACTGTGTCGGAGTGGCAGAACGCAATTCACGCGTCTGATATGGGTTGGAAACTATAATTTCAGGAATAGCATAAATCGAATCGGTATTCAATTTCTGGTTTTGTCCTGTAACATTAATGCATAATAATAGAAGTGCGACGCATAAAAACAGATATTTATGCACCCGGTTCAGTTCTTTTGTTAAATCGATAATTGTAATCATTCTTAGCTTTAAAAGAAAGCTGTCAAAAGCAACATTAAAAGCAAATATTGCTTTTGACAAACTTTCAAAATAATAAACCTGGCAGAGTTTATTAAAATAAAAATGTTACTTTCTAAAAGTCTGAGTGATGAATGAAATGGAAGAGTGAGAGTAGCACTCCGGTCATTAGATTCAACGCTTTTTCCACGAAAGCAATGAAAATAGATACGTATGGCAGGTCTTCTGACTTGTTCCGGTTATCGACTGCCTTCCCGGTATATTACAACCAGTGGCTTTTTTGAGTAGTAGTGTCTCTAACCTTTGTTTGGAACTTACAGCAGCGGGACTGTTCAGGATTTACACCTGATTCCCTTTTAATTGCATCCTCCCGGGCAGGGAGAAGTGGCAAACCAATACGGGTGCAAAGATAGGAAAGTTTCTCAATATCAGCAATACTCCAATCTTATATTAAATATAAATATAAGTAACAGTTAGAAACATTATTTGTATGCCAAATGTTAATATGATGCTCCGGCAGTTATGTATAGTTTGATGCATTTCTGGCAAGCTATTCTCAGCCTGCTGATAAGCGCTTGCCAACAAGCTGGCGATAGTTTACTAATAAACTGAAAATAGCTTGCTGATAACTGTCTTATAAAACGATAAAAAATTATGATAGAATCGTCCTTCCTTAAGCTTGAAGACCAGAATGGTCCGCGCAATGATCGCGAAGATTTTCCCGAAGCTGTTATTACTAATCAGCAGGCAATCACTGTAATACAGGAAGTCGAACTCTATAAGATTATTTATATACCCGATATACCTTATCGGAAGATAGGCGATCAGACTCTGCACCTTCATGTGCTGATTCCCGATGCTGAAGAAGAAGATGTGAAATCATATCCTTGTGTGGTTTATATTAAAGGTTCGGCATGGATGCATCAGAATCTGGCAGGTAATATACCGCAAATCGCCCAACTGGCAAGGCGTGGTTTTGTGGTAATTGAAGTGGAATACAGAAGTGCAGAAGATAACTCATTCCCGGCACAGCGAGAAGATGTGCTCGAAGCCATCAGTTTCCTTAAAACGAATGCAGCCGGTTTCTTTATCGATCCCGATAATATGTTTGTCTGGGGTGATTCATCAGGCGCACATATCGCCTTGTTTACCGGTTTGAAATTAAATGCAGATGATGTTTTGCCGCAGATCAATGCAATTGTAGCTTACTTCCCTCCCTCCAATTTATTAGTGATGAATCAGGACCCTACAGCAGCAACTACTGGCGATGCAGATAGTCCTGAAGGCCGGTTAATGGGTGGAGTAGCAGTCAATGATGATCCGCAGAAAGCCATCTGGATTAGTCCGTATTATTACTTTAAGAAGGGTGTTGAATATCCGCCATTGTTCCTGGCACATGGCACAAAAGATCGTGTCGTTCCTTTCTCACAAAGCGATCAGCTGGCCAATCGCCTTCAGGAAGAAGGTTTCGACTTTGAGTTCTATGCATTAAAAGATGCCGATCATGGTGGCTGGCAGTTCTGGACCGATGATATGAACGATAAGTTGCAGCGTTTTTTGAAAGCGCATTTGAAGTGAGTTAAACAGTTAATAACTCCTGACCGAGCAAATGAAGTGCTTCTTTAATTTGTTTCTTTCTTTCTTCACTTGGCTTTTTTATGCCATAAATATACTTCGAAAGAAGACTTTTATTTATTCCCATAGTCCTGGCTACTTCAGAGATGTTTAATTGTGGAAACCGATTGAATATTGTTGCAATCTCATTATCATATACAGGTTCCTTATCTTCGAAGAAACTTGAGATATGAATGTCTTCATCCAATTCGTCCCATCTGATATCTTCTGCATCTTTTCCAATCTTATATTTATTGCGTTCTTCTTTTGTCGCTTCCATTAAAATCGGGAAAGCCTCTAAAGGGCGACTAAACACTTCATCCTTCATCGTCTTTAGAAAAATACGATTTGCATCAAACCATATACTTTTAATTTTCTTCATGCAATGTCTAATTTATATTTATTCACCATGATACTCTCTCCATTTATTAATAATTTCATCTCTATAAAGTTCAATTATGCCTACGGCTTTTTTCATATCTTTAGGTTTAATTCCATTATTATTTACGACTTCAATTATAGGTTCAATATTAATTTTCGCTTTACCATCCGAATTTTCAACATGAATATGTATTGGTAAATGTTCATCAGAATAAAAAAAGAATCTTAATCCAAAGATTATGAATAAAGTAGGCATGTCTTATAGAGATTTATATTATTATGTAAAGGTAGGGATAAAATTTTAGACCTGAATCGTTTTATATTAAAATCTCCAAAACCAAACAATCTGTTCATTATCGAACAACCAATAATTAATAATATATACTGATAATCAGTGATATATCTGTTTGGCATAGCCATTGTCAATCATAAGATATAACTATTATTATCAATACATTATGATACAGGAAGAATTAAAAGCTATAATGAAAGAAGAAAGAAAAAGGATGAATATTCTTTATACGATTATTGGAATATTATCTACTATTTACTTCTTCTTTGTCCTTTCGTTTATTTGTAACTGGCTTAATCAGCTCAACCTGCAGATTTCAGAACCGGAATCGGGTATTACTGAAGTGAATATCAATACTTCTACAATTAACGGACAATTAAAAACGTACAAAGTGTTCATTATCGAACACTCTTTTAAATAAATGAGTATTGATAATCAGTGATATAGTCATTTGGCACATCGCTTGTCTTTAAATATGTAAAAATTGCTAATATCGAAATAACTATGGATAGAGAGATACCAAAAGAAGTAAGAAACAAAGAACGCAGAAACCGAATTATTAAATACAGCTGCATCAGTGCAGGGGCGGTTGTTTGCATCGCATTACTCATTTCTTTTATGCGCAGTAGCGTCAACCGTAAAGATCTGTTGATTTCTCAGGTCGATACCGGCACTATCGAAGTCAGTGTAAGCGCATCGGGAAAAGTGGTTCCTGCTTTCGAAGAAATCATCAACTCACCCATCAATACCCGTATTCTCGAAGTCTATAGTAAAGGCGGCGATAGTGTGGATGTGGGTACGCCGATTCTAAAGCTCGATCTTCAAAGCACAGAAACTGAATATAGGAAACTGCTCGATGAAGAACAAATGAAGCGTTATCAGTTGGAACAGTTGAAAGTGAACAATGAAACTTCGCTAAGTGATCTGGAAATGCAGGTGAAAATTGCAGCTATGAAACTTAACCGTATGGAAGTGGAGCTGCGCAACGAAAAATACCTCGATAGCCTTGGATCGGGAACTACCGATAAAGTCCGCCAGGTGGAACTGTCGTTCAATACCGGTAAACTGGAACTGGAACAATTGAAGCAAAACTTCGAAAATGCGCGCAAGGTAAAAGATGCCGATTTGAAAGTGAAGGAACTTGAACTAAACATATTCTCTAAGAGTCTCGCTGAAATGAAAAGAACGTTAGACGATGCGCAAATCCGTTCGCCGCGAAAGGCCATTCTTACCTATATCAATAATCAGGTAGGAGCGCAGATCCCTGCCGGCGGACAGGTTGCCATCATCTCAGATTTGAGTCACTTTAAAATCGATGGTGAGATTGCCGATAGTTATGGCGATCGCATTGCGGCAGGTAGCCGTGCCATTGTCAGAATTGGACGCGAGAAACTCGAAGGCACTGTTAGCAGCGTTACGCCATTGAGTAAAAACGGAGTGATAGCCTTCACCGTTCAGCTCGAAGATGACAACAACAAACGTCTGCGCTCCGGATTGAAAACCGATGTGTATGTGATGAATGCCGTGAAAGAAGGTGTGATGCGCCTGGCAAACTCTTCTTACTATGTGGGCCGTGGCGATTATGATCTTTTTGTTCTCGATGGAGAAAACGAACTGGTTAAACGTAAAGTCTCGCTGGGCGACAGCAACTTTGAATTTGTCGAAGTGGTAAGCGGACTACAACCTGGCGATAAAGTGGTGGTAAGCGATATGAAGGACTATAAGAACAAAGGAAAATTGAAACTGAAATAAAGATGATAAACTACTATTTCAAACAAGCATGGACCATGATAAAGCAGAATAAGCTATTCTCTTTTATCTACATCATGGGGACAGGGTTGTCAATTGCTTTGGTGATGATTGTATCTATTATCTATTACATCAAACTAATGCCTGTATATCCCGAATATAATCGTAATGATACGGTGGTATTGAAAAAAATGAAGGTAATAAAAGATGATAATTCTAGTTCGTCTGGTGTGTCCTATCAGTTTTTAATCGATATGGTGCCTAAGCTGAAAAGTCTAAAGCATATAGCCGCCATTTATAGTCAGGATAGAAAGAGTGTGGTTGATATGCCGGATACTAAGGAATCATTTTCAGTAGTTCCTATGTTTGTGAATGATGGTTTTTGGGATGTTTTTACTTTCAGCTTTATTGATGGTTATCCTTTTGATGCTCCCGATGTACAGAGTATGCAAAAGAAAGCGGTAATTTCCAAAAGTCTGTCACGCAGGCTATTTGCAACTGCACAATCTGTCAATCGTACTTTCGAAATGGATGGTGAAGAGTTTGTTGTTTGCGGTGTGGTGAAAGATGTTTCATCTGCTACACCTATAACAGCCGCTGATGTTTGGTTACCCATTACGCTGAAAAGTGAAGAGTATAATTCCGATATGGTTACCCACTTTTTGGTAGGGCCTTTAAACTATTATATGCTGCCTGTTGATGGTGGAAAACAAACTTTGAAAGAGGAAATCGTTAGGGTATTTGATGAATTTGATGTTGATAAGAATGGTTGGAAGCACGATTTGATGGGGCAACCCGATGATTACTGGTTGAGCACCTTCCGTATATGGAGCAACCGTGGGCCATATATGTGGGAAGAAGTTTTTAAAAGTATAGGTATCATGCTGTTAGCTTTCATTCTGATTCCTGCCATCAATTTAAGTGGTATGATCTCTTCGCGAATGGATAAACGTTTGTGTGAGATAGGAATACGCAAAGCTTACGGAGCTACCAGGGGTGATTTAATAAGACAGGTTTTATGGGAAAACTTAATATTAACCTGTATAGGAGGGGTAGTGGGACTGATTTTCTCATACATCATAGTTATGACTACAAGCAGTTGGATTCTCACTATTTTTGATGAATTTGTAGATTGTGTAATGGCTACATCCATCACCCCTGAAATGCTATTCAATCCGTATATCTTTTTAATAGCATTTGGTGTTTGTGTCATACTAAATCTTTTATCTACACTTATTCCTACGTTTCACGCTTTGCGCCGCTCCATTATATATTCATTAAACACCAGAAAATAAAACTATTATGATACGAGTCATTTTTAAACAAATCTGGAATCAGCGCCGACAGAATGGCTGGATATTTATAGAGATGCTGTTGGTTAGCTTCTTCTTGTGGACAGTAGTTGAACCTATATATAAATTATTTGCCGATATGTCTATAGATCCGGGATATAGGGAAGAAAACCTTTATATGCTCTCCATCAATCAATATCCGACAACTCATCGCATGTACAATGCAGAACAAGATAGCCTGGCTATTAAGAGTGCAAATTTTGCGAGGATTGCCAGTTATATTAAAATATTACCTGAAGTAGAGAGTAGTGTTATATCTTCCAATTTTTCTTATCCTAATGGTAACTCCTATAATGGTATGCAGTTGGGTGTCGATTCGTCGATTGTGTATTGTCAAATGTATAGGTACTGTAGCGCCGAAGAAGGTGATTTTTTTGAAACACTTCAGCTTCGTGATGCATATACCGGTGAAATAATGAAACAAAAGCCAGTAATGCAATCCTATAAAGAGATGTATGTAACAAAGAATTTAGCAGATGAGCTATTTCCGAATGGTGAAGCAGTTGGACGAAAAGTGGAAATAAGTCAGAAAAATGCTGATTCAGTGCGTGTAGTGGGAGTTGTCAAAGACTTCAAACACAGTGTGGATAGACAACCTGGCAAAATAGCCATATTTGTGGAAAATGAAATTCGTTTTCAAAGCTATCCATACGTATCGCCCATTTTACTACGCGTAAAGCCATCTACCAATTTAGTTGAGTTCGAGGAACGGTTTAGAA
>CAMTOS010000111.1 GCA_947074195.1 uncultured Bacteroides sp. | reverse complement strand
GCCTACCCTGTACACAGTGCTTATCTTGGATCGGGCGGACGTACGGATGCATGGGCATTTGACCCGATTGTAGCCGAAAGCGATCAGCCTAATCTGACCAGATCATACAAATCGCCTTACGACCGCGGCCATCAGTTGCCATCAGCCGATCGTCTGGCCAATTATGAGCTGAATGCGCAGACTTTCTATTTCACCAACATGACTCCACAGCTGAATCGTCTGAATCAGGATATGTGGGCTAACCTTGAAACGAAAGTACGTTTAAATGTATGTTCTGATACACTTTACGTTGTAACAGGTGCGTTCTTTGCCGCCAATGCCGGAACAACAACCGATGGAGCCGGAGATGCAGTACCCCTTCCAACACAATACTATAAAGTATTGCTTCGTACGAAGAGTGGCAGAACAGGTAAACCTATCTCAGAATGTACGGCAGACGAGCTTATTTCTATTGGTTTCTGGGTAAACCAGGAAAACTACGGCAACATTCAGCCACCAACAAGTATTTGCAGAAAAGTTTCAGAAATTGAAGCCATTACCGGATTCAACTTCTTCCCGCAGGTACCTGCTTCGGTGAAAGAACAAAATAACCCGTCACAATGGGATATTAATTAACATCACAAACTTATGAGAAAACTATTTTTACCGATATTGTTTCTTCTGCTCGTTATTACAGTTAGTTTCGCGCAGAAACCCATTAAGATTGTATTCTATAATGTAGAGAACCTCTTCGATACCATCAACGATCCGGAGATTCGTGATGATGAGTTTACACCGCAGGGGCCAAAAAAGTGGAATACTGCAAAATACAAGAAAAAATTAAGCAACCTCGAACGTGTGTTCTATGATATTGCATCAATCGATAAAGATTTTCCGGTTGCTATCGGGCTTTCTGAAATCGAGAACCGCAATGTATTAGAGGATATCGTTACTTGTCCAAAACTGGCTCCTGCCAATTATCGCATTGTGCATTACGATTCTCCTGATGCCCGCGGTGTAGATGTAGCCATGCTTTATCGTCCTGACATTTTTAAACTTCAGGGTAGCGAAGCAGTGAAAACAGTAATACCCGAACGTCCGACATTCAAAACCCGTGATATTCTTACCGCATGGGGAACGATTGATGGTGAACCCGTATATTTTATGGTAATTCACTGGCCATCACGTCTTGGCGGTAAAGAGCAGTCAGAATATCTTCGTGTAGCAGTAGCTAAACAGATGCACGCCATTGCCGATTCAGTAATGCGTGCCGATGACGATACACGTGTCATTATCATGGGTGACTTCAATGATGATCCGACAGATAAGAGTATGGCGCAGGCATTGGGTGCAAAAGGAAGAATTAAAGATCTGAAAGAAGGTGATCTTTTCAATCCGTTTACTGAAATGCTGAAAGCAGGATATGGTACACTGGCTTATGGTGATGCGTGGAATATCTTCGACAACATCATTGTGAGTGCAAACATGGTACTGGATGACGACGGCCTTCTTCTTGAGAAAGCACCGAAAGCCAAATTCTATGGCAACATTTTTAAACAGAGTTATATGGTACAGAAAGAAGGTCAGTACAAAGGTTATCCGCTGCGTACTTACATCGGAAACAACTTCCAGGGAGGTTTCAGTGACCACTTTCCGGTATATATCAACATCAAGTATGTAAAAGATTAAATAAAATCATCAACAACATATGAAAATAAAATCTATACTTACCGTGATGCTTACCTTGATTTCGCTTACTTGCTTCGCACAGCAGGGAGGTATTACAGGTAAAGTTATATCACGAACTACCCGTGGGGCGTTGGATGGGGTGAAAGTAACACTAACGCCCGGAGATATCACAACGCATACAAATGCAGAGGGTATCTTCCTTATCGAACCTCTTGAACAAGGGGAATATTCGCTTACTTTCGAGACACCGGAATATGAAACTCTGGATATCCGTGCCCGCGTAGGAACCATTGTCAGAGAAATCAGTCAGGTAGTTCTTATTCCCGATATTGCTGTTCCGATGATGGATGATGCCATCTTTACGGAGTTCGATACCGAGACGCTTGAAGATGCGGCATCTATTCCGACTTCTCTGTCGGCATCGAAAGATTTATATACTAATATCGCTTCGTATAAGTTCAGCGAAATGCGTTTCAATCTTCGTGGTTATGAATCGCAATGGTCTGATATCTATATGAATGGTATTCAACTGAATGATGCGATGACCGGCTATACACCTTGGTCTCTATGGAGTGGTCTGAACGATGTGACCCGTAGTCAGGTGGTAACCAGTGGTCTTAGCAGCAGTGAAGTTGGTATCGGTGGTATCAATGGGGTAACTAACATCAATACCCGTCCTTCGCAATTGCGTCGTGGTTTCCGTGCCAGCGTTGCTAATGGTAACTCTATGTACCGCTTCCGTGGTATCGTGACCTATGCTTCGGGCTTGCAGGATAACGGATGGTCGTATGCCGTATCGGTATCTACCCGTCAGGGCGGTAACGAGTATGTGCATGGCGTATTCTACAATACTTTCGGCTATTATGCAGGTATTGAGAAATTCTTTGCGGGTAATCAGCGTATCAGTCTGAGTATTCTTGGTGCACCAACCGAAAGAGGAACACAGCAGGCAAGTACACAGGAAGTGTATGACCTTGTTGGTAACAATTACTACAACCCTAACTGGGGATGGCAGGATGGCAAACGCCGTAACAGCCGCGTACGTAAAACACACGAACCTCTGGCAATGCTGAACTATGCATGGGACATCAATGACCGTTCGCAGGTAAATGTAGCTACTTCGCTTCGTTTCGGTAAGAATGGTTATTCGTCATTGACATGGTATGCAGGTCCGGACCCACGTCCTGATTACTACCGTTATTTGCCAAGCTACTATGAAGGCACTACTCAGGGTGCATGGTTGCAGGAAGCATGGTTAACAAATCAGGATGATATCCGTCACCTCAACTGGGATCAGCTCTACTCTATCAACCGTGATCAGGATGTAACGACTACCGTATATGGTACTGGTAAACGTTCTATCAATATGGTCGAAGAGCGTCATGCCGATCAGCTGGACTGGAACTTATTTGGTCAGTATTCACATATGTTCAAGAATAACTCTACGCTGACAGGTGGTTTGAGTTTCCGCCGTAACCGCACTTCATATTATACCGAAGTAAAAGATTTATTGGGTGGCGATTACTGGATTGATGTTGATAAATTCGCTGAACGCGATATGGGTGAGAGTGATCCTATTCCTTATCAGAATGATATGGATTATTATAATAAGTATGGTCATGCACGTGCTGCTAAAGTGGGCGATAAAGTTGGTTACTACTATGATGGTAACATCTTTACTTTCCGTAAATGGGCTTCGTATACATTCAACATCAACAACCTGGCAGTAAATCTTGCGGGAGAATTTGGACATACCACTATCTGGCGTTATGGTCACTGGCAGAAAGGTTTGTTCCTTGACAACTCAAAAGGTGATTCTCATAAAAAGAAATACTGGACTTATCGTGTGAAAGGTAATTTCATGTATCGCATCAATGCACAACAGTCGTTAGAAGCTAACATTGCCTATATGCAGGATGCACCTACTTTCAATAATGTATTTATTTCACCACGTACCCGTAACTCTACAACTCCTGGTGTAAAAACATCAAAAACATTCTCAGTTGAAGGTTCGTACAATCTTCGTATCAACGATGTAAGAATGAAGGTATCAGGTTACTATACTAAGATGAAAGATCTGAGCCGTGTACTTTCTTACTATGATGACGTGGAAGCTACTTTCTCTAACTTTGCTATGAGTGGCATCGATAAGAAATTCTTCGGTCTGGAGTTTGCAGCAACTGTACCTATCTATATGGGATTATCGTTTAACACTGCATTAAGCTGGGGTCAGTTTACTTACGACAACAATCCTAACTATGTACAGATTCAGGATAATAGTGGTGTAGTTCAGAACTCAGGTAAAGTATACTGGAAAAACTTCCGTGTAGAAACCGGTCCGCAAACAGCGTTGAATCTTGGTTTATCTTACCGTTCACGTAATAATCTGTATCTCTCAGTAGATGTAAACTATTATAATAATAACTACATCTCAATGAGTCCGGTTTACCGTACAGATGAAGTACTGAACCAGCACATGAGTGAAGAAAGCATCAAACAATTGCGCGATCAGGAAAAATTCAAAGGTGCATGGGTGATGAATGCCAGCATCGGAAAGAACTGGAGCATCAAGCGTAAATATACAATCGGTTTAAATGTAGATGTGAAGAATATCATCAACAACCAGAACATTAAAACCGGTGGTTACGAACAGATTCGTCTGTTGAAGAACAAAGACGAAAGTTATGTGACTTACCAGCCATTTGAATCGAAATATTTCTACATGTTTGGTACAACCTATAACGCGAACCTGTTTTTCCGTTTCTAATTTTACACGAAGAATAAACAATGAATACAATGAACAAGATATTTAAATTAGCCATGCTGGTGATAGCGGTGCTGGGATTCAGCAGCTGCTACAACCACTTTGACGATCCTGCGCCAATGAAAGTCTGGACAGCCGATGATTTCTCTGATGCGAAATTTATTTCCATCAAGGATCTGAAGCAGATGTTCTATGACGCATACGGTTCAGGAGCTTCGAGTCTGGCCAAAACACTTGAGATTACAGAAGATCTGGTGATCTCGGGCAAAGTGATTTCGAGTGATCAGGCCGGAAATGTATATAAATCCATCTATCTTTACGACGAAAGCTCTGAATCGGCTATCGAAGTAAAAGTAATGGTTAGCAACTGGGTGCTTTATCATCCGGGCCAGACCATCTTTGTACGCCTTAAGGGTCTTTGCTTAGGTAGCTACCGTTATATGCTGAGTGTGGGTATTATGCCTTCTGCAGAAGATATTGCCAATGGTTATGCCAATAACAATATCCAGACTACTCCGGAAATTGATGCACACATCTTCAGAGGTGCTTTAGGTACATTGACTGCTTCGGATACATTGGTGGTAAATAAAAACAATTATCAATCTTTGACTGATGCAGATCTTGGTCGCTTGGTTCGTTTCGAAGATGTGACTTATAAAGCAGGTTCTTTCGATGGCGATAAATATCCACAGTATCTGGAAGTGACTTATCCAAACAATCAGACTACCGGTGTATACGAAAACCGTTATACATTGCCCGATGGTTCACCATTTGACACCTATGCCTATAATGATGGCAGCGATCGTTTCTATGGTTCATCATGGTTTACTTATAATGAAGGTACAAGTGTTGCCGGAAATTATATTGTACGTGTAAGTGGTTATGCCAACTTTGCTTTGACAGCTCTTCCTACAGATAATTCTACAGGCAATCTGACTGCCATTTATACTAAATATTCTTCACGCTCAGGTGGGTTTGTGAAGTATCAGTTGGTATTAAATGCTTTAAGCGGAGTAGATTTCTAAGAAGTCGGAAACCAATAAAATAGCAGCGGGACAGATTGTTTTTAATACAGTCTGTCCCGCTTTTTTATATTCAAGGTTTCGGTCTTTCATTCCGAATATAGGCGCAGCAGACTGCACCGCTACAATCTTAAACAATTACTCCACTTTACCTGACCAGATAAAAAATCAATAACCCGGCAAGATTCAGACCGATAACGCTGCCGAAACCTTTATAAATCCAGGGACGGAGCTTGCTGTCTTTTCCGCTAAAGAATAAGGCATAACACATATTTACGCCGATATTACTTACGATAGCCTGTAAACAACAAGCGGTGATCAGCATAGCGGTGGCTGCTTCTTTATTTTGAAGAAGATTCAATACAAATGGGGTGATATCGCTGCAACCGGCAACGACTGACAGCACATTCAACCCTTTGGAGCCAGCGTAAATTAATACATAATGCGTCAGAAGGGTAAATATGACGAAGAGAAGCGCAAAGATCAGCGCCACTTTAAATTCCAGCGGGTTACTGCTGTCGTCTTCTTCGGTAACTACCTGCACCATGCCCTTCTTCTTATCTTTAAAGTAGATAAACCAGCCCACCAATCCGGAGGTTAGCGCGAGCAATAAAAGATATGGATAGATGACATGAAATATCTCGCGACTGAAAATCAGTATCAGAATCATGAAGCGCAGGAACATCATGCTGATGGCAAAGATCATGGCTGCTGCATATTCTGCTTCACGACCCGGATGGGCTGTCTTACTCTTTCGTGCCAACACAGAAATGGTGGCCGTACTACTATACAATCCGCCGACAATACCCGACACGAGTATACCCGATTCATGGAAAACATATCGTTTCAGAATATAAGAGAGGTAAGAGATACCCGATACAACTACAGTGGCCAGCCAGATGGAATAAGGGGTAAGATTAATGCCCGGAATGATATCTTTATGGGGAAGCATAGGCAGAATGATACCACTAATGGCAAGAAACTTGGCCAGCGTTACGATATCATCATTCTTCATCTTCTGCACAAACTCAGTGAGGGTATGTTTCGATTCGGTGAGCAGCAAAACAATGACGACAACCAACACCGAAAACCATGAAGGTTGTGTATAGATGATGGGGGCAAGACAATAGGTGATGAGGGCAATGATGATGGTCGTTACCCCGAACAGATGAAACTGAGATTGTTTGACAAAGTAATTCACAGCGAGCAACAGCCCGAGAACCAGTCCGCCGCCCATAAACAAAACCATATCATAGGGGTCGAGAATGTAGAGCAGATAACCCAGAATACCGATAAAGGTAAAGGTGCGATCGGTACCAAAATGAGTAGCCTCTCCTTCATGGCGCAAACTGATGCGGCGCTGCGTCAAACCAATGAGCAGCGAAAAGACCGTAACCAGCAAAAAGGTAATAAATTCCTTAGGGAAATACTCGTATATTCGTTCCATAGTTGTGCTTTTAACCATACAACAAATAAATCGGGCATTTTGTCAGATACTACCAGTTAGTAAATGGATTTTTCATCAGCATGGAGTTATAGTAACGCACATCACCGGTAACTTCCTCGCCTAAAAATTCGGGTTTAATGAAAGATTCCTCCGGACTGTCGAGCTCGATTTCTGCCATAATCAGTCCTTTGTTATCGCCAAAAAACTCATCGACTTCATATTTATGCTTTCCTGCTTTAACAAGATAACGCACTTTATCGATGACTCCCGCCATGCACAGGTTCATCAGCTCCTCGGCATCGGTCAGCGGAATTTCCTTTTCCCATTCATAACGGCTTACTCCATCAGCAGTCGATTCTCCTTTTATGGTGATAAAGCCTTTATCATCGCGTATACGAATACGTACCGTACGACCGGGTTCACTACAGATGTATCCCTGCACAATATGACTGTGTGCATAGGCCAGTGATTTAAATTCTCCGGTGACCAAAAACTTACGTTCTATTTCCTGTGGCATGGTTGCTCTTGTTTTAGAGTGAATAATCTTTATAACAAATGGAACTAAAAACGGGTCATGAACTCTATCACTAATTTATTCTGTTCCGATGGTTTAGGGATGCTACCTTTGTCGTAAAAATATTGTTCGTAATTGATGCGGATATCGGCTACAAACTTTCGGGCAAAGCTCAGCGTTACCCCTCCGGTAATACGTTTGCGACCGTAATCGGTAAGAGATAAGCGCCCTTTGTCATCATCCCACTCCTTGCCATCGCTGTGATCGGTCATACTGTCGTAGCGAACCAGGAAAGACATGGCATGGAAAAAGAAGTTGATTGGAATGGTATAACAAGCAAAAGCATTCACGGCATGTACATTATTGAAAGAGCTGTGTGCATAGTGCTTCAGCAGATATTCGGCTTCGATGTGGAAACGGCTGTTGTTATAAAACATACCGATATCGTACATCTGAATACGAATTGAATCGGGTTTGATTTTCTGTGTTCCGAAAGTCAGATTCCAGCCCTTGGCAAACAGTAACTGACCCTTTACCGAATAATTCAGCGTCTTGTGCCACTCCTTTTGCCCGGTCAATCCCGAACCATTGAAAGCACCTGCCTGAATGATGAAAGGCAGCGGGCCTTCCTTGTATTCATAGCCCAGCGTGGCACCTACATCGCGCACATTGCCCACTTGCTTGGCAATAAAAGAGCGGTTGGCAAAATATCTTTGGTGTGGAGAACGGTGTGCATCGATAGTGAAGGGAACGCGCATCTGACCGATAGTAAAATCGAGATCGTGAACGGGGAAAATACGGGTATATGCATCAAGCATCTTAATGGTACCTTCATCGGACAAATCGATTTCAAGCTTATAGGCTACCATAGGCAAAACATTGCCAGTAATGCCAAAGCGGGCATTACGTACCTGAAAACGCTGTTCGCCGGTGGCCGTCTGCCATTCATATTTAGCAGCTACGGTACCGTGGAAAACCGGCATGTAGTCCATGCCTTCCATTTTTTCTGTATTAAGTTTGATGCCGTCTACCGCTTTCTCGTTGTTCTGAGCTAAAAGTGCGAAGGAGAATAGTAGTCCGACGATAGATAATGCAACTCTACCCATATCGTTCTATTTTGAGTTGGGCGCAAAGGTAGTGATTATCATATAAATAGGATTATAACAGGTATTACATTTCTGTAACATCTTGTTTGCAAAGATATTAAGGATGTATCGAAAGTATGTTTACACAACAGTCTTCTTTCAGATACATCCAAGCTATTTTAGTTAACGTATAAATGAGAAACCAACGGCCAGAGCCAGTGCTACAACAAGTAGCGAGAAGAAGACAATACGAATAGTACGTTCGGATTTTTGTGCTGCCTTCTCAGCCATAATTTTCCTTCTACTTTTTCCCATAATATATTAGTTTTAAGTTCAACACTAACAAAGTAAACAAATATATTATAATAATCCAAAATATAAGTATCGAAAAATTAATAGCAAATAAGAAGAAATTCAGACATTTAGGAGATTATACAACGATATCGAGCTCGCAGAAACGATCGTAACACTCCTTGATCAGAATATAGATTTCACTGGTCTCTTCGGCAGAAATGTGCTTCGATTCAAGGGCAGCTTTCAGCGCCGCCGCATAATCACGCTTATATTCTTTGTTGATGGCGTTCCAGTTGATACCTGCAAAAAGATGAAGAAATTCCTCGGGCTGCGGCAGGATATGCTTATACATCAGCACCGCCAGAATGGGATATCCGGCATAGCGGGCAAACTTGGTGGCATTATCGTTGGAACGATACCGGTTGCCGGTAATGGTTACTTTGTATTCTTTCTCACCGTTGGATGAAGTGATAAGATAGGTATTATCATCGACCTCCTTTATCCGGCCATCGGCCAGAACACTATAGGCTTCAGGTATTTTCTCAATAGGCGGAAGCTTCTTTTCTGTTTTTTCCTGAATTTTCATTGCTGAGCTTTTCTCTTAAAAACAGCCTGAACAGACAATTGGTTTAAGTGGTTGGCAGAAAGCTATCGCCGGCTTACCGGGAAGCTATGGCTGGCCGGCTGGTAATAGCTTGCTGCGAAGCGGAGGAGCTATTGCTGTGAGGAGCAAAAAAAAGCCGAAGTTTTAAACCTTCGACTCTTTTACTTTTAATCTGATTTCATCAATCTTATCGTGATAAAGATCGTACAATTGTCTGCCATTGCGATGATACTGCTCTTTGGTAAAGGCATTGTTCCACAGGCGCATACCACCCACACTCAGCGATTTGAAAGGTGCATCGTAGCGACCTACCTGCAATCCGTTGACCCATGCACGGGCACAGAGTTCGTAGTCATCAAACTGAAAAGGTGCAAAGTTGAAGTCGATATGCTGGAGTTTTTCGATAAATAAATCTTTATTGATCCACATCGGCGCACGGTTCACGGCAGGCACAAATGAGAACTTTGCATCATGTTCGTATTTGCCACCGTGGGCAAGCTGCTTGTCTTCCTCGAAGACGATATCCAGACCATCTTTACCACCTAAAATGGCCATGCGCGGATACTTCCCGAATAAGGTTGTTGCTTCTTCGAGCCAGTTTAGCGAATCGAAATCATCATCGTCCTGAAGCAGGGCAATGTATTTGCCACTGGCAAAACGGATGGTTTTGTTATAGGTGACATTCTCATAAAGGTCGTTGGCGCGAATCAGGAATTCATTTCCGCCGGTCAGTTCTTTAGCCAATGCCTGGGTATGCGACAAGTCGGAACCATCATCGATGACGATGATCTCGATGGAATGAAAAGCACGCAGCTTCCGGATGACGTGTATCACCTGAAGACTTTTATTGTGCGACTGAATGATGGCGCTAACCAGTGGTGTATTGTTATATCCCTTGGCTGCCCACGTTTCGTAGGATTTCTTGTTTTGGGTTGCCTTGCTTCGCTTTTGCAATGCAAGAAAAAGTTTATGCAGGAAGAGTTTCATATTAATGCCATTTGTTTTTGCCGGTCCATTTTTTTAATCTGTTTTGTATAGCCTTCGTGATGTACGAATAGTTGCCATGCCGCAGATTAAGATATAGTTCTTCGAAAGAACGGGAGACTTTCACCATAGGATGCCCCCATGCCATGATGCGGAATTTACGATTCTTATAGGCCACATTCTCTATGATATAGCGCGGATGCTTCAACGGAAAATCGAGTTCATAACGCTTCATATTAAAGATTCTGCGATACCCCCGCGGAAGCAAATCGTTCGATCCGCCGGAATAGTGGGTCGACCCGGGAACAGCGCCCAGGTTATTGATCATATTCTTCGTGGGCACAATGCTAAGTTGCGAGTTGAA
>CAMTOS010000110.1 GCA_947074195.1 uncultured Bacteroides sp. | reverse complement strand
CGCGAATATAAAATTGCAAATGGCGATAAACTTCGTAAAATCTTGCTGAACAGCTGGGAAGGAGTTTACTTCGATATTACTCAGGAGAATATGGACCAGATGATGGCAGATATTGCTTCTATGGGTGGCGAACTGTTTGTGATGGATGATGGCTGGTTCGGCGATAAATACAAACGTGCTACAGATAATTCTTCGCTGGGCGACTGGGTAGTAGATACTGACAAACTTCCCGGGGGTGTGGAACAGCTGGTAGCTGACGCGAAGAAAAACGGCGTGAAATTTGGTATCTGGATTGAACCGGAAATGACAAATACAACCAGTGAACTGTTTGAAAAGCATCCTGAATGGGTGATTAAAGCGCCAAAACGTGAACTTGTTTTGGGTCGTGGAGGTACACAAGTAGTACTTGATATGGCTAACCCTGAAGTGCAGGATTTTGTATTCAAGGTAGTAGACGATCTGATGGTACAAAACCCGGATATCGACTATATTAAATGGGATGCAAATGCGCCGATCATGAATCATGGTTCGCAGTATCTTACAGCCGATAACCAGAGCCATATGTACATTGAATATCATCGTGGTTTCGAAAAGGCTTGTCAGCGCATCCGTGCTAAATATCCTGACCTGACCATTCAGCTTTGTGCAAGTGGTGGCGGTCGTGCCAACTATGGTATGCTTCCTTACTTTGATGAATTCTGGGTAAGCGATAATACAGATGCTTTGCAACGTGTGTATATGCAGTGGGGTACATCTCTTTTCTTCCCTGCAATCACTATGGGTTCGCACATCAGTGCAACGCCAAACCATCAGACTTTCCGCACAATTCCTCTGAAATATCGTATCGATGTGGCTATGAGTGGTCGTCTGGGTATGGAAATTCAACCTGCGAAAATGACAGAGGAAGAAAAAGATTTATGCAGAAAGGCGATTACAGAATACAAAGAAATTCGTCCTATAGTACAACAGGGTGATCTTTATCGCCTGGTATCTCCATACGATAATCTTGGCCTGGCATCCTTGATGTATGTGAACCCTGATAAAAGCGATGCAGTATTTTACTGGTGGAAGACAGAAACGTTCTACAATCAGCATTTGCCAAGAGTGAAAATGGCAGGTCTGAATCCTGAACAGCTTTACACTGTGAAAGAACTGAACCGTATTGATAATGCACCTTTGGCATTCGAAGGACAACAGTTTACTGGTGCTTACCTGATGAACAATGGTCTGGAAATACCTTATACACACAATGTGGATTATCATAAACTGAATGATTATGCCAGCCGTGTGTTGTATCTTCAGGCAGCTGAATAATTAAGTATTTAAGTAAAGTTATTTTATAATTGGTATATAGGCCTGCAGTGATTGTGACAATCATTGCAGGCTTTGTTACGTTTTGTTATAATTAAAACGTTAAAATATTTGTTTCAAATGGGTAAGAATTGTAAATTTGTATGAAAACAACCAAATTCGAGGCGTATGGAAACAAAGTTGTTTGAAGATCTTTGTCTGGCTAATAAAACCAATAAAGAGAGATGTACTAATTATTATCCTAATTACATCTATAAAATCCAATCTTTCTGTCTGGAGAAAGATAAGACTTACTGGCATCCATTGATGCGTTATGATTCTATCGTAATGATAGTAGAAGGTAAATTTAAACTCACCATAAATAATAAAACAGTAGAAATAGAGAAAAACGAGATGATTGTTTTCCCTATTTTTGGATCGATTTGCCTGGAAACTACCGAAAAAACTGTTTTGCTCTCCTTATCTTATAATTATAATGGTAATCATCCTTGCCTGATACGTGCATTGAATGGTACAACTATTGAAGATTTGAATAACCTGAGTGATGATTTATATAAGTTACAATTTACTCCGGCATTTGAATGTTTTGTTAAACTGACTAAGAAAGAGACGGATTATCTTCAGGGATGTCAGGCTATATACCGGGATAAAATCTTTGAATTTGGTTTATTATTGGTGATGGATTACCAGAAAGAGGATATTCTGCATTTTATGAAGCCATTCATTCGCAAGGATATATCTTTTATTGATGGACTGAATGCCGGACTTGATACCTTTTCGACAGTGGCAGACATTTGCGACTGGTTGTCGATGAGCGAGGCCGATTTCAGAGAGAAGTTTGCAGCAGTAATGAATCAGGATCCGGAAGAATGGCTGCATAAAATGAAGATGCAAATGGTTTTTGCATATGTGCTTTCATATGTTTGTACACCTTCTCAGCTTGCCTCTAAGTTTGGATTTATCTCGGTCGATCATCTGGATTATTTCTGTAAGAAGAATTACTCACTTTCGGTGACGGAGTTTATAGAAAAATATAAAAACTATCCGAAAATAACGCTTCAATAGAATTTAAACAATATCTTATAACTAGCTGAAATATAGCATAATATAACTTTGTGTGGAATAATGCTTTCCTCAAAGGGATATTATGCTTTTGTTTTGTAAATAACCTCCATCTTTGCAGTGTTGATCAACAAACACAATAAACATGATTAGTAACACTAAAGAAAAGGAGATTTAAACAATGGCTTTATTTTACAAACCCTCTCAATCGGCCATCGCTACAAAAGATGGTGAAAAACTATGGTATCCGGTATTAATTAAAGTAGGTAAAATCGTCGATACGATTACGCTGGCAGAATCTATTGCAGAGAAATCGGCCATGACGCCGGGGGATGTGCTGAGTGTCGTAAGAAATCTGATGACGACTATGCGTACCCATCTGCTGGATAGCAAAAGTGTGCGACTCGATGGTCTTGGCACGTTTACCATTAAAGCATCGGCTTCGGGCAATGGCGTGAAAACCGCTGAAGAGGTATCGGCAAGCCAAATCAGAATGCTGAAATGCCAGTTTACGCCTGAGTATAGCCGCAACTTTGGAAATACCACACGTGCGTTGCTTAAAGGGGTGGAGTTTTCGAACTTGCTGAACAAGGATGTTGCAGCTTCGGATAACTCAGGTTCTGCGGGTGAAGGTGGAAGCGGTGATAACGGTTTGTTCGACCCATCGGTATAACCAGTCAGGAGTTTTTAAATTGACAACACAGACACAACACGAGTAAGCTGATGAAAGCTGAATTTTTGAATTTACTGGTAAAATTCACCATGACAATAGTTGTCGTTATGGCAACATTTTCCTTGATCGGAGCGATGAATTTGTAGACTCTGATAAAGATTTGAAAGCGGTACACAAGGCAGAATACTTGTTGTGCCGCTTTTTTGTTGGAAAATGTGCTTCGTTGCCGGACTAATTTTAGGCGCTACATTTCCTGTCAAACGAAAATCTTATTAACTTTGCGAATCTTTTATGAAAACAATATAAAACATTATAGATATGAATATCTCTTATAACTGGCTAAAAGAGTATGTGGATTTCGATTTGACACCCGAACAGGTGGCGGATGCGCTTACTTCGATTGGTCTTGAAACCGGTGGAGTGGAAGAGGTTCAAACCATTAAAGGTGGCTTGGAAGGCTTGGTGATCGGTGAGGTTCTGACTTGCGAAGATCATCCTAACTCTGACCATTTGCACATTACTACAGTAAATCTGGGTAATGGTGAGCCTGTGCAGATTGTGTGCGGTGCAGCAAATGTGGCAGCCGGACAAAAGGTGGTTGTGGCTACTCTTGGCACAAAGCTTTACAGCGGCGAAGAGAGTTTTACCATTAAGAAATCGAAGATTCGCGGTGTAGAATCTACTGGTATGATTTGTGCCGAAGATGAGATTGGTATCGGCGAATCGCACGAGGGCATTATCGTATTGCCTGCCGAAGCGGTGCCCGGTACACTGGCTAAAGACTACTATAACATTAAAAGTGACTATTTGCTTGAGGTGGATATTACTCCTAACCGTGCAGATGCTTGTTCACACTATGGTGTAGCGCGCGATTTGTATGCTTACCTGACTCAGAACGGGGTGAAGACTACTTTAAATCGTCCTTCAGTGGATGCTTTCGCGGTAGAAAATCACAACCTGGATATTGAGGTTTGTGTAGAAGAAAGCGAAGCGGCTCCTCGCTATTCGGGCGTTACGGTAACAGGTGTTACAGTGAAAGAGAGTCCGGAATGGTTGCAGGATAAGCTGCGCATCATCGGTCTTCGTCCGATTAATAATGTAGTGGATATCACTAACTATATCGTACATGCATTTGGTCAGCCTTTGCATTGCTTTGATGCTGGTAAGATTAAAGGCAATAAAGTAGTGGTTCGCACGATGCCTCAGGATACCCCTTTTGTGACTCTTGATGAAGTGGAACGCAAACTGGATGCACGCGATCTGATGATTTGTAACGCTGAAGAGGCGATGTGTATTGCCGGTGTATTCGGTGGTTTGCACTCTGGTTCTACAGAGACTACTACAGATGTATTCATTGAAAGTGCATACTTCAACCCGACATGGGTACGCAAAACTGCACGCAGACATGGCTTGAATACTGACTCTTCGTTCCGTTTCGAACGTGGTGCCGATCCAAATGCGGCGATCTACTGTCTGAAACTGGCTGCCTTGATGATTAAGGATCTGGCAGGCGGTTCAATCTCGAGCGAAATCAAGGATGTGTGCAACATTCCTGCTGAAGATTTCATCGTAGAACTGACTTATGCAAAAGTAAATTCCCTGATTGGTAAGGTGATTCCTGTAGAAACAGTGAAGAGCATCGTGACCAGTCTTGAAATGAAGATTACCAATGAAACTGCCGATGGTTTGACACTGGCAGTTCCTCCATACCGTGTGGATGTGCAACGTGACTGTGACGTGATCGAAGATATTCTTCGTATCTATGGTTATAATAATGTTGAGATTCCTACAACACTGAAATCGAGCCTGACTACAAAAGGTGAAGCTGATAAATCGAACAAACTTCAGAACCTGATTGCGGAACAATTAGTGGGTTGTGGCTTTAATGAAATCCTGAACAACTCGCTTACTGCTGCTGCTTACTACGAAGGTCTGGAAGCTGTGCCTGCAAATCGACTGGTAATGCTGCTTAATCCGTTGAGCAACGATCTGAACTGTATGCGTCAGACTTTATTGTTCGGTGGTTTGGAAAGCATCGCTCACAATGCGAACCGCAGAAATGCCGATTTGAAGTTCTTTGAATTCGGTAATACATATACATATGATGCTGAAAAGCGCAATCCTGAGAAAGTGCTTGCACCTTACGCGGAAGAGTATCGTTTAGGCTTGTGGATTACCGGTAAACGCGTATCAAACTCATGGGCACATGCCGAAGAGAACAGCAGCGTTTACGAATTGAAAGCTTACGTTGAAAACATCATTAAACGTCTGGGTCTCGATTTAAACAACCTGGTGGTGGGCAACCTGACTGACGACCTGTATGCATCGGCTTTGGCAGTTTATACAAAAGGTGGCAAACAACTGGCTGTATTTGGTGTGGTAACCAACAAGCTTCTGAAGAAATTTGATATCGATAACGAAGTTTACTTTGCTGAACTGAACTGGGATGCGATTATGAAAGCTATCCGCAATGTGAAAGTGAGCTATAAGGAAATCTCGAAATATCCTGCTGTGAGACGTGACCTGGCATTGCTGCTTGATAAAGGCGTGCAATTTGCCGAAATCGTAAAAATTGCCCGTGATACTGAAAAGAAACTATTGAAAGAAGTAGAACTTTTCGACGTATACGAAGGTAAAAACCTTGAAGCAGGAAAGAAATCGTATGCGGTTAGCTTTATTCTTCAGGATGAAAATCAGACATTGAACGACAAACAGATCGATAAGATCATGTCGAAACTGATCAAGAATCTGCAGGATAAACTTGATGCAAAACTTAGATAACCCAAAACAATAACAATATAATATTTATATACCAATGGGAAGAGCGTTCGAATATAGAAAAGCGAGCAAGCTTAAAAGATGGGGCAACATGGCCCGTACATTTACAAGAATCGGCAAGCAGATTGCTATTGCCGTAAAAGCCGGTGGTCCCGACATCGAAAACAACCCACATCTACGTGCTGTAGTTGCGACTGCGAAACGCGAAAACATGCCGAAAGACAATGTTGAACGCGCCATCAAAAATGCGATGGGTAAAGATCAGAAAGACTACAAAGAAATGAACTACGAAGGATACGGTCCTTTTGGTATCGCTGTCTATGTAGAAACTGCTACTGATAATACTACTCGTACTGTAGCTAATGTACGTAGTATCTTCAATAAATTCGGTGGCTCACTTGGTACATCTGGTAGTCTTGACTTTATCTTCAGCTGGAAATCAATGTTTACTTTCGCTAAGAAAGAAGGTTTGGATATGGATGATCTGATTCTAGAACTGATTGACTACGGAGTAGAAGATGAATATGATGAGGATGAAGAAGGTATCACAATTTATGGCGATCCTAAATCTTTCGCACAGATTCAGAAGTACCTTGAAGATAATGGTTTCGAAGTAACCGGAGCAGAATTTACCCGTATTCCTAACGACGAAAAAGAATTGGATGCAGAACAACGTGCAACTATCGAAAAGATGGTTGAACGTCTGGAAGATGATGAAGACGTGCAGAACGTTTACACCAATCTGATGCCTGCTGCTGACGAAGAATAATGGAACTGGTTTATAAGACTGAAGGTACCTGCAGTACACACATCGAAGTGTCTGTAGATAACGGAAATATTATCGAAGTAGCCTTTTGGGGCGGTTGCAGCGGAAATCTGCAGGGCGTTTCACGATTGGTGAAAGGAATGAAACCAGAAGAGGTTTTGCAAAGACTTGAAGGAGTAAGATGTGGCCGTAGAGCCACTTCTTGTCCTGATCAGCTATGCAAGGCATTGCGTCAGATGGGATATTGACAATATTCCGGTAGAACGGAGATAGATATAAAAAGAAAGAGCAGTTTACATACACTTGTAGTAAACTGCTCTTTTTTGTTTTTCAGATCATTATTAATCAAGGAGTGACCGATATGCTGAAAAGTAATTTGCCATTGATACTTGAATAATATCGATAATCCATTTTTACTTCGAGTCTCCTGAATTGCTCCATCTGTGGATTGGTTCTGACAGACTCGGGAATAATTTGCTCCATGTGCTGTTTAATAGCATCAATAGAGTTAGGGTTTTCCGGATAGTTGACTAATGTGAAGTAATAGGTAAACTGATGATTCTTCTTGGAATATGACGTACTATCACATACCGTATAAGCGTCAATAATCATCGGACAATCTCTGTTTACCTCATCGGACAACTTCTCTAACCGAGCGGCTGTGGACGATGTACATGCATAGAAAACTGGAAAAAAAAGCAATAGTATTAACTTTCTTTTTTTCATACGAATGCGTTTTTACGTTAGATATTAATAAAAGAGGTGTCCAAAGTCTCTATGCCTCACAAAATTATAATAATTATATGTATCTTGCAAAATATTTAGAGATTTTTTTTTATGCGTATAATTGTATTGTAATAATTGAAAACGAGGAAATTAGTAATCTTAGATGAAGAATTTAATAAAAGATCTGAAACGAAAAGATCATAAACGCTATTTGGGTGGTCTTGAGGTGTTTAAATATATTGGTCCGGGACTATTGGTTACTGTAGGTTTTATTGATCCCGGAAACTGGGCTTCGAACTTTGCTGCTGGTTCTGATTTCGGGTATGCTTTGTTGTGGGTAGTCACTTTGTCGACAATTATGTTAATTATATTACAACATAACGTGGCTCATCTTGGCATTGCTACCGGTTTGTGCTTATCTGAAGCTGCCACGGAATACACACCAAAATGGATATCACGTCCTGTGCTTGGTACGGCTGTTCTTGCATCTGTTTCCACTTCGCTTGCCGAAATCCTGGGTGGTGCTATCGCTCTTGAAATGCTTTTCAAAATACCGATATCGCTCGGTGCAATTATTACTACTGCTTTTGTACTGGTTATGCTCTTTACCAATTCCTATAAAAAGATAGAGCGGGCCATCATTGCTTTTGTGTCTGTTATTGGCGTCTCCTTTATTTACGAGTTATTTCTGGTTGATATAGAATGGCCGCTTGCCGCGCGTGGCTGGGTAACACCAACCATTCCGGAAGGAAGTATGCTTATTGTGATGAGTGTGATCGGGGCAGTTGTAATGCCTCACAATCTGTTTCTTCATTCAGAGGTAATTCAGAGTCATGAATACAATAAACAAGACCCTTCATCCATTCGTAAAGTAATGAAGTATGAGTTGTTCGATACACTTTTCTCTATGATTGTGGGGTGGGCCATTAACAGTGCCATGATATTGCTTGCTGCAGCCACCTTCTTTCAGACGGGCACTTCGGTTGACGAACTTCAACAGGCAAAAGCATTGCTCGATCCGTTGCTGGGCAATCAGGCCGGTGTGATTTTTGCAGTCGCCCTTCTTTTGGCCGGATTATCATCGACTATAACCAGTGGAATGGCAGCCGGATCTATCGTGTCGGGTATCTTTAAAGAATCGTATAACATTCGCGACAGTCACTCGCAAATAGGAGTATTGATATCGCTTCTGTTGGGTCTGCTTCTGATCTTCTTTATCGGTGATCCTTTCCGGGGACTGATTATTTCGCAAATGGTGCTGAGTATACAGTTGCCTTTCACGGTTTTTCTGCAAGTGTCATTAACTTCATCGAAAAGAGTAATGGGACCTTATGTAAATAAGATGCATACAACCGTGATACTCTATGCTATTGCCGGTATCGTAACCATCCTGAATATCATGCTTCTTGTTTCAGCCTTTACAGAATTGTAATGCTCAGTGTGCGACTATCGCCACCATCTCTGAATTCGCATAGATAGATGCCTTGCCATGTGCCCAGATTCAGGCGATGGTTCTTAATAGGAATAGTAATTGATGAGCCAATAAGCGAAGCTTTTAGGTGTGCAGACATATCGTCAGGCCCTTCCATCACGTGTCTGAAATAAGGTGCGGCATCCGGGACAAGGCGGTCAAAGAACTGGCGGAAATCATAGCGTACATCAGGATCGGCATTTTCATTTATTGTCAGTGCAGCCGAAGTATGTTTGATGAAAACAACCAGCAAACCACTTTCAGGAAGTTCGGGCAGTTTGTCCACAATCTCTCTTGTCACCAAATGAAATCCTCTCTGATAATGTCTTAAACGAATATCGAACGTAGCAGCCATAATTTTTAGAATTAATTATTTACATTTGCCGCAAAGATAAATTAATACAAATAAATAAAGATATGAAAGACAGAGTTTCTCGTGCAGTAGAGCTTTTTAAACAAGGCTATAACTGTTCGCAGGCAGTAGTGGCAGCTTTTGCCGATATATATGGTTTCACTGAAGAACAGGCGTTCCGCATGGGTGCATCATTTGGTGGTGGAATAGGGCGCATGCGTGAAACGTGCGGAGCGGCTTGTGGCTTATTTCTTGTTGCGGGGCTGGAAACGGGCGCTACTGATGCCAAAGATAAGGAGGGCAAAGCGGCGAACTATGCACTGGTGCAGCAACTGGCAGCAGAATTTAAGAAACAAAACGGCTCAATTTGTTGCGGTGAATTGCTCGGTCTCAAGCCTAAGGCCGAAGTATCTTCTACTCCCGAAGAAAGAACTGATGCTTATTATGCCAAACGGCCCTGTGCAAAAATGGTAGAATCGGCGGCGCAGATCTGGGCAGACTATCTAAATAATAAGTAGCATTATTTCGTTCACTTAGTTGTTTGTAAAAAGGCATAAAATGTAGCAAAGATTAACCAAAAACACCTAATTGCAGAGAAAAGTTATCAATATGCAAAAATATTTAAGCATTTAGAGTGTTTTATAACATAAAGATGTTATATTTGCGAACGATAACCATCCTCCTTTGATTTAAAGTAAAGGAGATTTTATATTATGTCTAACTAAAATCTGGAATAATGTTGAAAGCAAAAGCAGGTGAAGTAGCCGGAAAAATCTGGGTTGCCCTGGACGGAACAGAAGGCTTAACTACTAAGCAAATTAAGAAAGCAGCAAAATTAGTTGATAAAGACCTTTTATTAGGTTTAGGCTGGCTTTTAAAAGAAGACAAAGTTTCTACCGAAGATGTAGAAGGAGAAATCTTTGTGAAATTGATTTAATCTTACAAAGGAAAAGTAAATAAAAATGCGTGAGTGCCCATTGGGTTGCTCGCGCATTTTTGTTTTAAGTATGTGGAATTAAATAATTGTCCATATAACTTTATAAATTTACAGTATTGTAACTGAAGAGAAATAAAAAAAGCGCTAATCCAATTATAATTATGGAATTAGCGCTTTTATCGTACACCCTCAGAGATTCGAACTCTGGACCCACTGATTAAGAGTCAGTTGCTCTACCAACTGAGCTAAGAGTGCATGTTTTTGCTGAAATGCGGTGCAAAAGTAGATGATATTATTTTACCAGCCAAATATTATTTAGAGAATTTTCAAAAGAATTTAGAAACTTATTTTTTTCACATTATTTACCTAATTCATTACCCGAATTTTAGCATAAATGAATTTCTTTTGCATTGATACAAACAATTGATAGCCGATGAGAGATATTTTCATTGTAATCGTTTTTTTAAATTAAAAAATGAGGTGAATCATTGGTTTATTGAGTCTTAATATTTAACTTTGCGCATTATTTTTAAGAGAATGAAAAAAAATCTTATACTGGCACTTTTTGTCGGAGCTTCGCTTTCCTCGTGTGGAGAGTACAACAAGTTGCTTAAGAGCACCGACTATGACTACAAATACGAAGCGGCTAAAAATTATTATGCTAAGGGTCAATACGGACGTTCGGCTACTTTGTTGAATGAACTCATCACTATCATGAAGGGTACAGACAAAGCTGAAGAAT
>CAMTOS010000109.1 GCA_947074195.1 uncultured Bacteroides sp. | reverse complement strand
AACTTGGTTCTTCAATGAAGTCTGTAGGTGAGGTGATGGCTATCGGTCGTACTTTTGAAGAAGCTATCCAGAAAGGTCTTCGTATGATTGGTCAGGGAATGCACGGTTTCGTTGAAAACAAGGAATTGGTGATCAGCGATATCGATAAAGCGCTACGCGAACCAACCGACAAACGTATCTTCGTTATTTCTAAAGCGATGAATGCTGGTTATACCATCGATCAGATTCACGAATTGACAAAGATCGACAAATGGTTCCTGCAGAAGCTTCACAATATAATTCGCACTTCAGAAGAGTTGAACAACTGGGGTAACAACCATAAACAACTTTCTGACTTACCAACCGAACTGCTTCGTAAAGCTAAGGTTCAGGGTTTCTCTGACTTCCAGGTAGCACGTGCAATCAAATTCGATGGCGAAATGGAAGATGGTATCCTTGCAGTGCGCAACTATCGTAAACAAACAGGTGTTGTGCCTGTGGTGAAACAAATAGATACTCTGGCTGCAGAATATCCAGCGCAAACCAACTACCTGTATCTGACTTACAGCGGTGTGGCAAACGATGTTCACTATACAGGCGACCACAAATCAATCGTTGTACTTGGTTCGGGTGCTTACCGTATCGGTTCATCAGTTGAGTTCGACTGGTGTGGTGTTCAGGCGCTCGAGACTATCCGCAAGGAAGGTTACCGCAGTGTAATGATCAATTACAATCCAGAAACTGTATCTACTGACTACGATATGTGCGACCGTCTTTACTTCGATGAGTTGACATTCGAACGTGTGATGGATATTCTTGAACTTGAAAATCCTCATGGTGTAATTGTATCTACAGGTGGTCAGATTCCAAATAACCTTGCACTTCGTCTGGATGCACAGCATGTAAACATTCTGGGTACATCTGCCAAAAGCATCGATAATGCAGAAGACCGCGAGAAATTCTCGGCTATGCTCGACCGTATCGGTGTGGATCAGCCACGCTGGAGAGAGTTGACTTCTCTGGAAGATATCAATGAATTCGTTGATGAAGTTGGTTTCCCTGTTTTAGTACGCCCATCATATGTACTTTCGGGTGCAGCTATGAATGTTTGTTCTAACAGCGAAGAATTGGAAAGATTCCTGAAACTTGCTGCCAACATTTCGAAGAAACATCCTGTGGTAGTAAGCCAGTTCATCGAACACGCTAAAGAAGTTGAAATGGATGCTGTAGCTCAGAATGGTGAAATTGTTGCCTATGCCATCAGTGAACATATCGAATTTGCCGGTGTACACTCAGGTGATGCGACTATCCAGTTCCCTCCACAGAAATTGTATGTAGAAACTGTACGTCGTATCAAGCGCATCAGTAAGGAAATCGCGAAAGCACTGAACATCTCGGGTCCTTTCAATATTCAGTATCTTGCAAAAGACAATGATATCAAGGTAATCGAATGTAATCTTCGTGCCAGCCGTTCATTCCCATTTGTGAGCAAAGTTCTGAAGATTAATTTCATCGAACTGGCTACAAAAGTAATGTTGGGCTTGCCGGTAGAAAAGCCATCGAAAAACTTGTTCGAGCTTGACTATGTAGGTATCAAAGCATCGCAGTTCTCGTTCAACCGCTTGCAGAAAGCCGACCCTGTACTTGGGGTAGATATGGCTTCTACCGGTGAGGTAGGCTGTATCGGTTCAGATACTTCTTGCGCTGTACTTAAAGCCATGTTGTCTGTAGGCTATCGTATTCCGGAAAAGAACATCCTTCTTTCTACAGGAACAATGAAGCAGAAGGCCGATATGATGGATGCTGCCCGTATGCTTGTTAGCAAAGGTTACAAGCTGTTTGCTACAGGTGGTACACACAGAACACTGGCAGAAAACGGTATCGAAAGCACTATGGTTTACTGGCCAAGCGATGAGGGTAAACATCCTCAGGCTTTGGATATGCTGCACAATAAGGAAATCGATATGGTAGTAAATATACCTAAGAACCTTACTGCAGGTGAGCTTAGCAATGGTTATAAGATTCGTCGTGCTGCAATCGACCTGAACATTCCATTGATTACTAATGCCCGTCTGGCAAGTGCATTCATCAACTCATTCTGCACAATGAGCATCGATGATATCGCTATCAAGAGCTGGGAAGAATACAAATAAGAATCTTCTTAAGAGATAAAAAGAAAGCCGTGTTGGAGTTAAATCCGACACGGCTTTTTTATTATCGTTAAATATATGACTATCTCTTCATAATCTTCGCAATCTTATCTACAACAAGAGCAATGGCACCATCACCGGTTACATTGCATGCAGTACCGAAACTATCCATAGCAATGTAGAGGGCAATCATTAATGCCTGTGCTGATTCATCAAAACCAAGAATAGAGCTCAACACACCAAGCGAAGCCATAATTGCACCACCGGGAACACCGGGGGCGGCCACCATCGTGATGCCCAGCATAAAGATAAAGCCGGCAAATTGGGCGAAATCGAAGCTGATGCCCTGCATTATCATCAATGCCAAAGCGCAGGCTACAATCTTCATAGTACTACCCGAAAGATGAATTGTTGCACAAAGAGGCACCACAAAGCCGGCAATATCTTCAGAGACACCATTCTTCTCAGTCTGCTCCAGTGTTACGGGAATAGTCGCTGCCGATGATTGTGTGCCAAGGGCAGTGAAGTAGGCGGGTAACATTCGGTAAAGCAGGCGGAAAGGGTTGCGCTGCACAATGAAACCTGCAATGACATACTGGAAAACGAGAAGGAAAATGTGAAGTATAAAGATGACTCCGATGATTTTTGCGAAGACGAGTAGCACAGAGAATACTTGTCCGCTACACGTCATATTCAGGAATATACCAAAGATATATACCGGCAACAGTGGGATAATCACCTTATCGATCAACATTACTATGATGTGTTGAAACTCTTGCGCACAATCTTTCAGAGTATGTCCTTTCAATTTAGATATACCAAGACCTACGACAAAAGACATGATCAGTGCTGTCATCACATTCATCAGAGGAGGAATATTTATGGTGAAGTAGGGAAGCAGTTCAGGTGCATCCGTAATTTGCTCTACAGAGCTTTCTGGTGTAATCAGATATGGAAAAACGGTCGATCCCGTAAAATAGGCAAGGAACCCGGAAAACAAGGTGGCGCCATACGCTATCAAAGCAGTGATCAGCAACATTCTGCCGGCATTTTTACCAATATCAGCAATAGCTACCGTAACCAGGCCAACAATAATCAGCGGGATACAGAAACTCAGAAATTCACTAAATATAGAATTGAAAGTGATAAAGATTCGTACTAATGCTTCCGGAAAGAAAAATCCGCACGCCACTCCAAGTATGATGGCTATAATGATGCGGGCTAAAATTCCTATTCGTAGTTTTTTCATATATGGTTTTTTACAAAAATAACCAAGATTTTTAGAAATAGCTATTTTTAGTAATAGTTTGCGCTAAAGTTTTATTCTATAACAGGTTATCCACTTTTATGATAGTTAATTCCGATTTAGTGACAAAGTGCATAAAATTAGCATTAAACGATATGTTGTAACTATATACTATTCATATGGTTTATAGTGTGATAATATAATGCGAATATAGCCTTAAAAATGATAATATGATATTATGTTATAAAAGTTAAAAGAAAATAGTTTATTCTTTATTTGCAAATCTAAAACAAAGTCATATTTTTGCATAAAAATGAGAAATATATGCAACTAAACGTAAATAATGAAACCTCAACTCTAAAATCGGTAGTCCTGGGACAACCAGGTTCTTTAGGAAAAGTTCCTACACTCGAAGAAACCTATGACGCCAAATCTTATGAAACTGTTGCTTTGGGCATATATCCCCGCGAAGAAGACGTTTTCAAAGAAATGACAATGTTCGAAAGAATATTATCTAAATATGGTGTGCAAATATTTCGTCCGTGGACACTCGATGATTGTAATCAGATTTTCGCCCGCGATGTAGGCTTTGTCATCAATGATAAAGTCATCGTGTCGAATATCATCCCCGACAGAGAAGATGAGAAAGAAGCTTACGAAACCGTTTATAATCAAATATCATACAATAAAATCTTCAATCTGCCCGAAAAGGCACACGTCGAAGGTGGAGATATCGTATTATATGACGAAATGGTATTTGTTGGTCTATACAACAAGCCTGATTATCCGGCCATGAAAACGGCCCGTACAAACTCCTATGCTTTCGACTTTCTAAAAGAGGTATGTCCCGAAAAAACCTTTATTCCACTCGAACTGAAGAAAAGCAATACTGATCCGCGCAAAGGAGTGCTTCATCTCGACTGTACATTTATGCCGGTAGGAAAGGGTAAAGCTATCGTTTATAAAGATGGATTCCTGCACAAAGATTATTATGATATTGTAGTCGATATCTTCGGCAAAGACAATCTTTTCGAGATTTCAGAAGAAGAGATGTATCACATGAATACCAATGTGTTCTCCATTTCTCCATCGGTAGTTGTCAGCGAAAAACGCTTCGATCGCCTGAATCGCTTCATGGAAGACGAGTGGGGCATGACCGTTGAACGCGTTCCCTATCATGAAATTTCTAAAATGGGTGGTCTGCTCAGATGCTCAACTTTTCCATTAATTCGTGCTAACGATTAATATACAGACTTTATGACATCACACATTCTAATGATCGAACCTGTTGCCTTTGGCTTCAATGCCGAAACTGCAGCTAACAACTATTTTCAGAAAAACGATGATAAGTCAGAAGACTATATTCAGCGTATGGCCTATGCAGAGTTTCAGAATATGAAATCATTGCTAACTAATAAAGGTATAAATGTGATTTCTATTCCCGATACATTGCATCCGCATACCCCCGATTCAATCTTTCCGAACAACTGGATCAGTTTTCACGAAGATGCCCGTGTTGCATTATATCCCATGTTTGCTCCCAATCGTCGTTCAGAACGCCGATATGACATTCTCGAACAACTCTCTTCTAAGGGATTTGTGTTGAATGATATCGTGGACTATACTTTTTTCGAAAACAAAGGATCGTTTTTAGAAGGTACCGGCAGCATGATCTTCGACCGCAAAGCTAAAATAGCCTATGCAGCGCTGTCAGAACGTACAGATGAAACCATTTTTAAAGGCTTCTGTCACGATTTCGGCTTTACACCATGCACATTCCATGCTTTGCAAAGCGTCGATGGTAAACGTCTGCCCATCTATCACACCAATGTCATGATGTGCGTAGCAGATAAATATGCCGTTGTCTGTTTTGATTCAATTGATGATGCAGATGAACGTGAACACCTTCGTCAAACGCTCCTCCAATCAGGCAAAGAAATTATTGTGGAACTAACAGAGGCACAAATTCACCAGTTTGCCGGGAATATGCTGCAAGTACAAGGTCAGGACGATACACCTTATCTGGTACTATCACAAACTGCATTCGATGCTCTTACTGCCGGACAACGAGAAACATTAACCAGATACAACGAACTAATTCCCGTCGATATAGCAACCATCGAACAGTATGGTGGCGGAAGCGCCCGTTGTATGATGGCCGAAATTTATAATCCCATAAATCAATAATATAATATGGAAAAAGAACTTACAGCAAAACAGTTAATGGAACTGGAAGGCCATTATGGTGCGCACAATTACCATCCGCTACCGGTAGTTTTGGAACGTGGACAAGGAGTAAATGTGTGGGATGTTGCCGGCAAGAAATATTTCGATTTTCTGTCTGCCTATTCAGCGGTAAATCAGGGGCATTGCCATCCTCGCATTGTTGAGGCGATGACTGCACAAGCTCAAAAGCTTACGCTTACCTCGCGTGCATTCTATAATGACAAACTCGGCCCATACGAAGAATATGCCACTAAATACTTTGGTTACGATAAGCTACTTCCGATGAATACCGGAGCTGAAGCTGTGGAAACTGCCCTGAAACTTTGTCGCAAATGGGCTTACGAGAAGAAAGGTGTAGAAGATACAAAAGCTAAAATAGTGGTTTGCGAAGGCAACTTCCATGGCCGCACCATCAGTATTGTATCTTTCTCTATCGACCCTGATGCATTCGATGGTTACGGACCATTTACTCCCGGATTTGTACCTATTCCTTATAACAATGTAGAAACACTGAAAGCATTGCTCGAGAGTGATCCGAATATTGCAGGTTTCCTTGTTGAACCTATTCAGGGTGAAGCAGGAGTATTTGTGCCCGATGATGGTTATCTGAAAGCCTGTTACGATCTTTGCAAAAAGCACAATGTTCTGTTCATTGCCGATGAAGTACAAACAGGTATTGCCCGCACCGGTCGCCTTCTGGCTTGCGATTATGAAGATGTTCATCCTGATATTCTCATCTTAGGTAAAGCCCTTTCCGGAGGTGCTTATCCTGTTTCTGCTGTATTGGCCGACGACAGAATTATGGACGTAATGCGTCCTGGTCAGCATGGTTCTACATTTGGTGGAAATCCTATTGCAGCTTGTGTGGCTGTAACTGCTCTTCAAGTGGTAAAAGACGAAAAGCTTGCCGAAAATGCTTGTCGTCTGGGACAAATCTTCCGTGATGAAATGACCCAACTTTGTGCTACATCTAAAGTCGCTGCATCAGTTCGTGGTAAAGGCCTTCTTAATGCACTGATCATAAATAACGATAAACAGAAAGATCTCGCCTGGGACATTTGTGTAGCCCTCGCTGAAAACGGACTACTTGCCAAGCCAACACATACCAACATCATACGCTTCGCACCGCCTTTGGTTATTACCGAAGAGCAGCTTCGCGAATGCATCGAAATTATTAAGAAGACGATTAAATCGTTCGAAAGTTAAACTCTGATGAACCGCTTCCTCATTAAAACAGGAAGCGGTTTTTTATCTGATAAAATCCACTTTCTTATTTTAATACCACAGAAATGATTTTTATAAACTCATTAAGTGGTAATATTATTATACAGTTTCTTAGTTTTCTGTTATTTCATCATTCTGAAGATTATTATAGATCTCCTGAATTTCATTTGCAGTAATCTCAAGAGTATACAATTCATCCTCGGTTTCTATCGAAGAGTAAATGTATTTAAATCCAAAGCCATTTTCGGCATATCTTTTCACTCCGCCTACGCTATCACTTAAAATAATGTTAGTCATAAATTCCTCAGGAGTCAACTTTATCATAGTCAGATTAGTAAAGTCCCAAAGTTGTTGTGGTACAAGATATTTATAAACAACCATATTATTATCAATATTTGCATCAGCAAACACCATATCAGAATCAGGCATTTTATATGGAAGATTCTCTTTTAAAACCTCGATTTCGGTAACAATTAAATCTCGTCCGGCCGATCTGGAATTGCATGAAGACACGACGAATGATATTAACAGCAAAAAAAGTAGTAAAAAAGTGTTTTGTACGTTTTTCATTATAGTGGAGTTTTATAAATTAATTTGTGCAAATGTAAAGAAAAAAGTGAAAAGAGATACTATTTTGTTTTGTGATAAAGCGTATAAATGCTTTTAAATTATTCTTTTTCCACACACCAACATAGTATTTAGTTCGTATTATTTATATTTTGAATAGGCATTGGAAAGCTTAATTTATAAAATCTTTTATAACCATTGATAGCTGATGCATTATTTAGTAAATTACTCACATTTTTAAAAGAAATAAGTTCATTGCATTCATCGTCTGATGTATCATTAGAATCTTTATGGATATTGTCTATCATTTTTTCAGGATATATAATCAGGCAATCAACTATGTTGTTTTGATCTAAACCCATAGCATTCAGAATTTTACAATCTCTTGCATAAGCTGATATCTGTCTAACATCTGCTATAATACCACCGTTACTCTCATTATATTTTGGTTTATATTTTGTATCGATCACAATTTTATTTTCCGTATCAATAAAATCCACTGCAGTTCTCCAATATCCCGGCACTTGAAATTTTATTTTTTCACCATATTGTTCATATAACTTAGAATATACATATACTTCATATAAACGTGCCATATCTATCCAGAAAACAGGCGTGAAATCGTCGTTTATTTTTGTATCTGATATTGAATAATTGAATCTTTTCAATATCATTTTAGCGATACGCAATCCATCGGCATACTCTTTATATAATTTATTGGTTGTAAATGTTTTAAGTTCAGATAGTTCAACTTTATCAGATACATCAATAAAATAAGATTTTATATAATTTATTGTCGTTATTAGTTGCTTAGATGATTTATGAGTAGATAAGCCATAGATATAAGATTCACTATAAAGTAATGCTTTTTTCAAAATTCTATTTTCCAAATTATCTACCGTATATTCTTGGTACTGACAATATACCCTATCTTCTCTACATGACATTATATTATGTTTGATATGCTGTGAAATTTTTATTTTCCCCTTTATCTTTGATTGTAGATTTTCATCTCTCATTACATAAGATTTTTTTAAACCTCGTTTTGTGATTTTTCTGAGTAAAGCGATAAAATGGATAATTATTAAGGGAGTTATTTGACTATTAAATATATCCGTTTTAATCGGTTTAGATTTAAAATCTATGCTATAGAATTTGGAGAAATATTCAGCTGCTGGTTCGAATTTCAAAGCACAGACAAACATCTCGATAAAATCAAGATTAGGAATTTTGGGCATTACAACTATTGCATGGTTGTCGGTTAACCATTCCGCACCTATAATATAACTGGCGCAAAATTTTTCAGGATGAATTCCTAAATATTTTGGAGCACATTCATATTTAGTTTCACAAAAATCAATATCAAGAGTTTTTATAATCTTAATAGAGTCGTCATTAAAACTTTCGTGTTCTTTTAGATAGATTATATCTGGAAGTGTAGTTGTTGTGTTATTATTTAAAATAGATTCATCCATTCTTCTTCAAATGCTTTGCGTTCTTCTGATTTTAAAGTAATAATCCCATCTTTTTCATATTCTTTTATTAGTGGAATAATTTCATATTGAAGTTTCATTTTTAGGCTATTCATATTTTTTGCCATAAAATAGCTATGTCCAATCATAATATCATCGATTTCAAATTCCGATGATATATATTTAGTAATAAATCCGGATATACTTGCAAATAAATCTAAAGCGATCTTTTTAGTTTCATTTTCAGCTTGTTTTAAAGAATCATAATATGAAATTATTGCATCTTTATTTGCTGTTAGTGTATAGAATGCGAATCGTCTTCTTACGGCATAATCAATATGTCCTACACTTCTATCGGTAGTATTCATTGTACCAATAATATAAAGATTTGAAGGTACACTGAAATTTTCATCATTCGAATAAGCTAAATTGGCTTTTATTGGATGTTCACCTCCAGCTCTTTTATCAACTTCTAACAATGTAATTAATTCTCCAAATATTTTAGATATATTACCTCGGTTTATTTCGTCAATAATAAGAATATAAGGTTCATCTTTTATTTGAGTTCCAATCCCATATTCTTTTTTAACGGCTTGAATAAATGCATCAGCATATTGTCTCCAATTATTTTCTAAACCTTCTCCTATTGCTTGTTGCTTAACTTTCTCAATATTTAATGGAGAAGATGATGAGTCTTCATTTTTAGTAGATTGAGACATAACACTTCTTACACTTATAGTATCATTCCCTTCATTCCACCAAACATAGATTTGTGACTTTCCGGATTTTGTAGGTATTGTTTTTTTATTATTTAATCCTTTTATTGATTGAAGATATTTATCTATACACTGAATAATATCTGTACCTTCAGATGATTGTGCTTCAGTACAAATCTTCTTAAATATGCCATCCTTAACTTCATAAGTCATATTATCATTTTCTACAACAGGTTTAAGTCCTTCAATAAAATCTTCATAATCCATTGATTGATGGAAAGTTGTAAAAAATATGCGTTTCTTCTAGACCAATTGTTCATATTTGGTCATTATTTCATTATGATCATCAGGGCTAAAATTTTCACCAATAAGTGAAAGTGCTACAGAAGCTGTGACATATGTTTTACCTGTACCAGGAGCACCTTGGAGAATGATTTGTTTTTTTTCTTTTAATATATCGACGATTTGAGTTGTTTCCATTTTATTTAGAATTTGTTTATACCAATTGTCTATAAACTTCCATGAATCTGATTCTTTATTAATCAATCTTTGAAGAGTTCCTTGTGATTGTGGGAATAATTTATTGTCATTATATAATGCTAAGACCTTTACATTTCTATAATGCTGATTAATATATTTAGCTTCTAAACCAGGATCATTAAATGAATTACTTGTAATTTGACATAAGGCAATCGGTTTTGAACCTTCTCTGACTAATATAATATCACCTATCTGCAAACCATTATTATCTGAATTTTTAAAATTTCGACATTGAAAATCATCCCATTCTCCAGTACCAATAACAGGTGTTAACTCTTGTAGCATTTTAATTGAATCGATAGGAGCTCCTTCTCTTCCTTCAGGAAGAAACATTTGAATATGCCAGTAAATATCTTTCATATTATTAATATCTTAAATAATTCGCAGAAATAGATAAATCTTATTGAAATGATTTACAAAAAATAAATTAGATTTTTATAATACTATTATTTATAATAGTTGTTTTTCGTATTTTATATAAACCTATAATCGATGCATTTTAAACTTAAACTCCGATTGATGTTTCTATATATTAATGCAAAAATATGAAAAAAATACTTCAGAGACTGTAAGAAAAAATCTTTTATTTATTAGTAGTTTGAAAAATGCATTTATAATATATTTAACATTTTGTATTTCTGCTAATTCTTCCCAAACCTTTCGCTACATTTTCTTAATACTTTCCCTAACTTTACTTAATACTTTGA
>CAMTOS010000108.1 GCA_947074195.1 uncultured Bacteroides sp. | reverse complement strand
AGAGCATCTGGTTTACACCCAGAGGGTCAGCGGTTCGAATCCGTTAGCGCCCACCCAAAGAAATAAATAAGCCTTGCAGATTAACCTCTGTGAGGCTTTTTCTGTAAATAACACTTTCTTGCCAAATGCCTTTACAAAGGCTCCAGACGGGTGTTTCGCTTAATTTGGTATAATAATGTATAAGAGTATTGCATCAAAGCTCTGATTCTCAAAACATTTGATTAATTTCGCAGCGCACTCGAAAGAATGTTAAAAAAAGAATTATGTATACAGTCAAAAAACGAATTGAAATATCGGCTTCGCATAGCTTAACTCTTTCTTACGAAAGTAAGTGTGAGCAACTACACGGCCACAATTGGATAATAGAGATCTATTGTCGTTCTAATGAGCTTAACGCCGATGGAATGGTAATTGACTTCTCTCACATAAAAGAGATTATTAAAGATAAACTTGATCATAAAAACCTCAACGATATTTTCCCTTTTAATACAACTGCCGAAAATATGGCAAAATGGATTTGCGATCAGGTGCCACATTGCTTTAAAGTAATGGTGCAGGAATCTGAGAATAATGTAGCCTGGTATGAGAAAGATTAATGAGATATTTTACAGTCTGCAAGGCGAAGGTGCGCAAACAGGAATACCTGCTGTCTTTATCCGTTTTTCCGGCTGTAATCTTAAATGCTCTTTCTGTGATACTGCTCATGAAGATGGCGTATTGATGTCTGATGAGGCGATTATTGCAGAAGTGCAGAAATATCCGTCTCCGATTGTGATTATCACCGGTGGTGAACCTTCTCTCTGGATTGACCAATCATTTATTGATGCTTTGAAGCAAACCGGTAAAAAGGTTTGTATCGAAACAAATGGAACTAATCCATTGCCTGCGGGTATTGACTGGATTACTTGTTCGCCTAAAGAAGGTGGCAAAGTAGTACTTAATCATATTGATGAGCTTAAAGTAGTTTATACCGGACAGGATATGTCGCAATATGAGGCTTTGCCCGGTATGCGTTTTCTGCAACCTTGCTCGGGAGAGAATATTGAAGAAGTAGTTGAATATATTAAATTAAATCCGGTATGGAGACTAAGTCTACAGACACACAAGATATTGAAAATAAGATAAGGGATATTCTTGGCCATATTGGCGATAATCCCGATCGTGAAGGTTTGAAAGGAACTCCTGAGAGAATTCTGCGCATGTGGAAAGAGATATTCCGCGGCTATGATGAGTCTCAGAAGCCAAAGATTACTGTTTTTGATAATGGAAAAGATAAACTGGCCTGCAATTCAGCTGTGATGGATACGGGCAATTTCTATTCTATGTGCGAACATCATATGATGCCTTTCTTTGGTGATTATTGGTTTGGTTATATTCCTAATCCCAAAGGGAAGATTCTTGGTATTTCTAAAGTGGCGCGTGTCATTGATTATTGTGCTGCCCGCTTGCAGGTGCAGGAGCGTCTTGCTCAGGATGTAGTTGATATGATCCGTGAGGCTTTGGGCGAAGAGTATCCTCCACTGGCTATCGGTGTGATTCTGGAAGGCGAGCATTTATGTAAAACCATGCGCGGAGTGCGTAAACAGGGGAAAATGCATTCATCTTACTTTTTTGATGGCGGTAAGTTGACCGAACTTAAAGATGATTTATATCGTTTTAAGGGTTAATTGTTGTGTAAATACAGGCAGGCTGTTAAACGGATTTTAAGGATATTTCGTTTATAGCCTTTTCAGATAAGATATAAGTCTTGCAGATGATGAATTTGCAAGACTTTTTTACATTTTATCCCCTGAATAGTCCGAAACCAAAATATTTTATTGTTTGTTTTTTCTCTGTTGATGTTTCAATAGGATAGAATGAATGGATGCAATAAAAAGAGTTTTAGCATTTTGTTTGGTTTTTCAGGTTTGTTTATTTAGTTCTGTTGCACAGAGGGTCAGATTATATCCACAGAACGACACCTTATTTTATACCAAAAAGAAGCCTTTACTTGCGATAGGTGAAGTGCTTGTCATCAATATGGGGGTATGGGCCTATGATTGTTACATCTCTAAACAGGATTTTGCTCAAATCAACGGGCGCACTATTAAACAGAATTTTCGTAAAGGTTTTGTCTGGGATGACGATGTGATAGGTACGAACTTTATTTCACATCCTTATCATGGATCGCTTTATTTTAATGCCGCCCGTTCCAATGGTTTTAATTTCTATCAGTCTATTCCATTTGTTGTAGGTGGTAGTCTGATGTGGGAATTCTTTCTCGAAACCGAGTCGCCTTCAATCAATGATCTTTTCGCTACGACATCGGGTGGTATAATGTTTGGCGAAATCTCTTATCGTCTTTCTGATTTATTTATTGATAATTCTGCGCGTGGAGTTAATCGGGTGTTTCGCGAAATCGGTGCAGGACTCCTGTCTCCTGTTCGTGGAATTAATCGTATAATCTCCGGTGCGGCGTGGAAGCGGAGTTATTATAATACTGGCAATGATATTCCTTTTGAATTCAATATTTCTGCTGGTTCGCGAATGTTAAAGCGAAGTTTTGGCGCAGATTATCTTCCGTATGCTGAGCTTATGGCCAGCTTTGTATATAATCCGCAACAGGAAGATTGTGAGCGACCCTACGATTGGTTTAGTTTGAAGATAGCGCTTGATGCCGGTCACGATGCTTTCTTTTTCCGCCAGATGAATGTATCGGCACTTTTGTGGGGTAAAGAATTGAAGTCGCGACCCGGAGGAAGATGGTACTGGGGAATTTATCATAACATGGATTATTGGGATAGTCCGGTGAAAGTTTATAAGCGTACTCCTTATCGTTATGCACAGGTGTTGGCTGCAGGACCGGGGGTAAATTACCGGAGTAAACCCGAAAAGAAAGTAAAAACATGTTATTCCATGCAGGTAAATGCTGTGGGGTTAGGTGCCAGCGGTACAGATTATGTCTGGGTAGGAGAGCGTGATTACAGTTTTGGTAGCGGTTTCAGCTTTCAGACAAATCTTGGTGTGGACTTTTTCAATTCGCAGTTGCGCTTTAAAATCATGGCAAATAATTCTACACTATTTACATGGAAAGGATATGATCCATCGCGTAATCTTTTCCGGGAGCAACTGGGTGCTTTAAATATGCAGGGAGATAAAGGGCATGTCAATTTTACATTTGCCGAGGCTTCAGTAGGATATTATTCTGTGAAAAACTGGAATATCGAGTTTGTCTCAGAGTTTATTAACCGGTATACGCATTACACTTATTATCCGTCAAGAAGATTTTCTGCCTGGAGTTATGCATTAAGGTTAGGCTATTATCTAAGAAGATGACACTTTAACGCTGTCTCATTGGTGAATTCGTTTTGATGTGAGATTCGTCATTCAGAAAAATGCTTTATATTTACACGCATCTTATATCTTTTAAAAATAAGGCATTATGCAAAAACACCATATCGCTCTGATTACTTTTCTTTTATTCTCTTCTTTTGTATTTTCTCAGAATAATCAATATCGTAAAAGCATCGACTTAAGTGGACAGTGGAAGTTCGAAACCGATACATTGAATGCCGGTATAGCTAATCAATACTGGTCGCGCAGCTTCACTGATGAGGTAAGTTTACCCGGAACGACGGATACGAACCGGAAGGGGAAGCTTAATACGAATAAGACTGAAACCACACAGTTATCCCGATATTATACCTATGAAGGACCGGCATGGTACAGTAAAGATGTGGTTGTTCCAGCCGATTGGGCAAACCAGAATATTACTTTGTTTCTTGAACGTACCCGCCCGTCTATGTTGTGGGTCGACGGTGTGTTGATTGATTCGTGCAGCTTACTTTCTTCTCCGCATAAATATGATTTAAGTTCAGTTCTGACTCCCGGTCATCATCAAATTGTTTTGCGTATTGATAATGGAGAAAGTATTCCTGCGCAGATTAAAACCAGTTCGCATGCTTGTACAGAATCGACACAAACAAACTGGAATGGGATTATCGGCAAGATGGAACTAACTGCTACTTCTCCGTTGAACATAGATAATGTTCAGTTGTATCCGCTGGTAGGTGAAAAAGCAGTAAGAGGAGTGGTGACGCTTTCTAATGATAAGAAACTTAAAGGTAAACGCATTGAACTTTCGGCCAAGTCTTTTAATGGCAAAAAAGAGCACCAGACTCAAGTCATGACTTTGCCTTTGAAGAACGGACAGCAAATTTATGAATTTATCTATCCGCTGGGCGATGAGGTTCAGTTGTGGAGCGAGTATGATCCGGCGCTTTATCATTTGACGCTAACCATTCCGGGTGTAGACGAGATTACAGAAACATTCGGTATGCGCGATTTTGGTATTCAAGAGAAACAATTTACGATAAACGGACTGACTACCTTTCTTCGTGGTAAGCATGATGCCTGTGTATTTCCGCTCACCGGACATACAGCTATGGACGTAGACGAGTGGCGCAGATATTTTCGCATCTGCAAGGAATACGGACTCAATCATTGTCGCTTCCATTCGTGGTGTCCACCCAAAGCTTGTTTCGAGGCTGCCGATCTGGAAGGCATCTATCTTCAACCTGAACTTCCTATTTGGGGGGCTTTTAGCAACGATACGCCTGAACTGATGGATTTCCTTCGTAAAGATGGAGAGGAGTTGTTGAAAGAATATAGCAATCACCCATCATTTGTTATGTTTGCGCTCGGCAATGAATTGTGGGGAGAAAAAGAGCTGCTGGCAGAATTTGTCAATCACTTCCGTGTGCAGGAGCCGCGTCATCATTATGCTTATGGGTCTAATATTTACCTGGGCTGGGAAGGACATCTGCCCGGCGAAGACTTTTTGGTGACATGTCGTGTGGGAGGTGGCGATGGCTATAGCACGCATGCCCGTGCTTCTTTCTCTTTTGCAGACGCTGATGAAGGAGGTTATTTGAATAATACGCATCCCAATACAGTAATGAACTTCGATGAGGCTTTGTTGAATTCACCCGTACCGGTAATCGGACATGAAACCGGTCAGTTTCAGATTTATCCCGATTATAATGAAATAGCGAAATATACCGGTGTGTTGGCACCCTGGAACTTCGAAGAATTTAAACGCAGACTCCACGAAAAAGGGATGGGGCATCTGGCAGAAGAGTTTCATAAAGCTTCAGGTGCCTGGTCCATGGAGTTATATCGTGCTGATGTCGAAATGAATCTTCGCACAGATAAGATGGCCGGCTTTCAGTTGCTCGACCTGCAGGATTATCCTGGACAGGGTTCGGCTTACGTGGGTGTACTCGATGCCTTTATGGATAGCAAGGGGTTGATCAAGCCTGACGAGTGGCGAAATTTCTGTTCAGAGGTGGTGCCGTTGCTGATTGCAGATAAATATTGCTGGACAAACGATGAGGCTTTTCATGCTGATATTAAACTTGCCAACTACGGAAGTGGCGAGTTACATGATAAAATGCTGGTATGGGAGTTTATTGTCGGTGATGCAACACTCCAGCAAGGCACTTTCCGTATTCCGAAAGGCCGAGGATTGCTCAATACCGGTAATATCGATTTCTCTTTAGATGACATTACTAAACCCGTGAAAGCCGGGCTGAAGCTGAGTGTGCCGGGTACTGATTACCAGAATAGTTATCCTTTGTGGGTCTATCCGGAAGCAGAAGAAATTGCTCTTGATGATATTTATGTAACTAATAAAGTCGATGAAGCTTTGCAGAAAATGCTGATGGAAGGTAACAAAGTGTTGTTGATGCCCGATGCTTCTACATATGCCGATGTGACTGTAGGTGGTTTGTTTCAGACCGATTACTGGAATTACCGAATGTTTAAGACTATCTGCGAGAATGCCGGTAAACCGGTTTCTCCTGGTACACTTGGTATCCTTACGGATCCTTCGCATCCGCTGTTTAATGCATTTCCAACTGACTCGCACACCAGTTGGCAATGGTATCCGGTGCTGAAAGAAAGCAATCCGATGACTCTCGATGAATTATCGTCAAACTATTTCCCTATTGTACAGGTTATCGATAATGTTGAACGTAATCATAAATTAGGGTTGATATTTGAATTCAGCGTTGGAAATGGCAGTTTGCTGGTTTGCATGAGTGATTTAAATGAGGCATCACAGACAACTGAAGGGAAGCAGTTTTATCGTAGTTTGTTGAATTATATTCATTCTGATGAATTTCAGCCTAAAGAGGTTCTGACTTATGAAGAGTTGCAGTCGTTGTTTACTTCAAAAGAGCAAAACAGTCAGATAAAAACCCTTCGCAATATATCTTATGATTAAAAACCCTGCATTTCTGATACGGTTTGAAAGCCTAACCCCATGATTTGCTTAAATATCGATATTTAACACAAGTTTTTAATTTATCTTAGTGAAATAGATGGGGCTAAATAGCATTGTTTGAGTCAAAAAACAATATCTTTGCGTCTGATAATTATCTATATAACTTATGAAACTTGATTTATTAACGGCCATATCACCTATTGATGGTCGCTATAGAGGCAAAACTGAAGCTTTAGCTGCTTATTTTTCTGAATTCGCACTCATAAAATATCGCGTACAAGTAGAAGTTGAATATTTTATCGCACTGTGTGAGCTTCCTCTCCCACAGCTTGCAGGCGTTGACTCATCGCTTTTCGATAAACTGCGTTCTGTATACCAGAACTTTTCAGAAGCCGATGCACAGCGTATCAAAGATATTGAAAGCGTAACTAACCATGACGTGAAGGCTGTTGAATACTTCCTCAAAGAAGAATTCGATAAGATCGGAGGTATGGATGATTACAAAGAGTTTATCCACTTCGGACTTACTTCGCAGGATATCAACAATACTTCAATTCCTCTTTCGGTGAAAGAAGCGTTGGAGCAGGTTTATTATCCGCTACTCGAAGAGCTCATAGCACAGCTGAAAACTTATGCTGATGACTGGGCAGAGATTCCGATGCTGGCGAAGACTCATGGTCAGCCTGCTTCTCCTACAAGACTTGGTAAAGAGATTATGGTTTTCGTATATCGTTTGCAATGTCAGTTAGATAATCTTAAACTTTGCAAGCTAACGGCTAAGTTTGGTGGTGCAACCGGTAATTTTAATGCTCATCATGTGGCATATCCGCAGTATGACTGGAAACAATTTGGTAATACATTTGTTGAGAATAAATTAGGTTTGGTGCGCGAAACTTATACAACTCAGATCTCAAACTACGATACACTTTCGGCTGTATTTGATGCGATGAAACGAATCAATACAATTATGATCGATATGAATCGTGACTTCTGGCAATATATTTCGATGGAATATTTCAAGCAAAAGATTAAAGCCGGTGAAGTTGGATCAAGTGCTATGCCTCATAAGGTAAACCCTATAGATTTTGAAAATGCAGAAGGTAATTTGGGTATTGCCAGTGCTATTTTAGAGCACCTTGCCGTGAAACTGCCTATTTCGCGTTTGCAACGTGACCTTACCGATTCTACTGTATTGCGCAATGTGGGTGTGCCTTTCGGACATGTTGTTATTGCAATTCAGAGTTCTTTAAAAGGATTGCGTAAGCTTTTGATTAATGAAGCTGCTATTGCAGGTGATCTTGATGATTGCTGGAGCGTAGTTGCTGAGGCTATTCAGACTATTCTTCGTCGTGAAGCATATCCGAAGCCATACGAGGCTTTAAAGGCATTGACACGTACAAACGAAGCAATTACTGAAGCATCAATTCAGCGTTTTATCGACGAACTGAATGTGACAGACGAAGTTAAAAATGAATTAAGAGCGATCACACCACATAACTATACCGGTGTTTAATCGTATTTATTGATTTTAAATTATATATAGTGTGTAATTATTAAGGCCGTGAGGCCCAGGTTTAATTTTTTATAAGAAAAGAACAATGAGCACAGAAAATGATGATTGGCGCTACAACTCAGATGAGGAACGCCCAGGAGCAGGCCGTGATGGCAACAGATCGTACAACAGAGAAGGTGGATATAACCGTCCATCGTACAACCGTGAAGGTGGCGACCGTCCATCTTATAACCGCGAAGGTGGTGATCGTCCGTATCGTCCACGTTTTAACCCTAATAGTGACAGACCTCAACGTCCCCGCTTCAATTCTTCTGAAGGTGGTGAACGTCCTTACCGCCCTTCTTACAACCGTGAAGGTGGTGATCGTCCGTCTTACAATCGTGATGGTGGCGACCGCCCATCTTACAATCGCGAAGGTGGCGACCGTCCTTCTTACAACCGTGAAGGTGGTGATCGTCCGTACCGTCCTCGTTACAACAATGGTGATGGTGGCGGCAATAGCTATGACAGACCACAACGTCCGCGTTTTAATAATGGTAATTCAGCAGGTGGTGACCGTCCTTACCGTCCTCGCTACAATAATAATAACGATGGTGGTGGCGATCGTCCATACCGTCCTCGTTACAACAATGGAGAAGGTGGTGGCAATAGCTATGGCGATCGTCCGCAACGTCCGCGTTACAATAACAATGGCGGTGGCGGCTATAACAGAGGCTATAACAATGGTGGTGGAAACAGACCATACAGCAACAGACCACAGCGTCGTACTGATGACTACGATCCAAATGCTAAATACAGCAGAAAGAAACAAATTGAGTACAAAGAGCAGTTTGTAGATCCAAACGAACCAATCCGTTTGAACAAATATCTTGCTAATGCAGGTGTTTGCTCGCGTCGCGAGGCTGATGAATTCATCACTTCGGGTGCAGTTACTGTAAACGGTGTGGTTGTAACTGAATTGGGTACAAAAATCAAACGCGCTGATGAAGTGAAATTCCACGATCAGCCGGTAAGCATCGAACGTAAGATTTATGTTTTGCTGAACAAACCTAAAGATTGTGTAACTACTTCTGATGATCCTCAGGCACGCAAAACTGTAATGGATCTTGTTAAAGGTGCATGTACAGAGCGTATCTACCCTGTAGGTCGTCTGGACAGAAACACTACCGGTGTTTTGCTTTTGACCAACGATGGTGATCTTGCATCTAAACTGACTCATCCTAAATATCTGAAGAAGAAAATCTATCACGTTCATCTGGATAAAAACCTGACTAAAGCTGATCTTGATCAGATTGCAGAAGGTATTCAGTTAGAAGATGGTGAAATTCACGCAGATGCTATCAGCTATATCGATGACAGAAAAGATGAAGTAGGTATCGAAATCCACTCTGGTAAGAACCGTATCGTTCGTCGTATTTTCGAATCATTGGGCTATAAAGTAACTAAGCTTGACCGTGTGTTCTTTGCAGGTTTAACTAAAAAAGGATTACGTCGCGGTGACTGGAGATATTTAACTGAACCAGAAGTAAACTTCTTGCGCATGGGTTCTTTTGAATAATGACAATGAATAAATAAAAGCATTTAATAATCGGCAGGTAGATGCGTCAGTAATGATGTAGTTCTACCTGCTGACTTTTAATATACTACTACAATAATAATTATGGAAAAAATAAGCAGAACGAAAATTGTTGATCTGTTGAAGCGTACCGACTTTGGCGCTAAGGTCAACGTAAAAGGGTGGGTCCGTACCCGCCGTGGAAGTAAGCAGGTAAGTTTTGTAGCATTGAACGACGGCTCTACTATTAATAATGTTCAGGTAGTTGTTGACCTTGCGAACTTCGATGAGGAAATGCTGAAACTTATTACAACCGGTGCATGTATCAGCGTAAACGGTACAATGGTTGAATCTCAGGGTTCTGGTCAGAAAGCAGAGATTCAGGCAAACGAAATCGAAATTCTTGGTGCTTGCGATAATACATATCCTTTGCAGAAAAAAGGTCACTCTCTGGAGTTCCTTCGTGAAATAGCTCACCTTCGCCCACGTACCAATACATTTGGTGCTGTATTGCGTATTCGCCATCATATGGCTATGGCTATTCACCGTTTTTTCCATGATAAAGGCTTCTTCTATTTCCATTCACCAATCATTACTGCTTCTGACTGTGAAGGTGCAGGACAGATGTTCCAGGTGACTACTATGAACCTGTACGATCTGAAAAAAGATGAAGAAGGTTCTATTAAATATGATGATGATTTCTTTGGCAAACAGGCAAGCTTAACAGTTTCGGGTCAGCTCGAAGGTGAGTTAGCAGCTACTGCTCTTGGTGCAATCTATACGTTCGGTCCTACTTTCCGTGCAGAGAATTCAAACACTCCACGCCACCTGGCTGAGTTCTGGATGATTGAACCTGAAGTTGCTTTCAACGACATCATCGATAATATGAATCTTGCTGAAGAGTTCATTAAATATTGTGTGCAGTGGGCTTTGGATAACTGTATCGACGACATCAAATTCCTGAACGATATGTTCGACAAGGGGCTTATTGAGCGTCTTGAAAGTGTATTGAAAGAAGATTTCGTACGTTTGCCATACACTGAAGGTGTAGCTATTCTTGAGAAAGCTGTTGCAGATGGTCATAAGTTTGAATTCCCTGTATTCTGGGGTGCTGACCTGGCGTCTGAGCATGAGCGCTATCTGGTAGAAACTCACTTCAAACGTCCTGTTATCCTTACTGATTATCCAAAAGAGATCAAAGCTTTCTATATGAAGCAAAACGAAGATGGCAAGACTGTTCGTGCGATGGATGTATTGTTCCCTAAAATCGGCGAAATCATTGGTGGTTCTGAGCGTGAGTCTGACTACAATAAGTTGGTGACTCGTATCGAAGAAATGGAAATCCCGATGAAAGATATGTGGTGGTATCTTGATACCCGCAAATTCGGAACTTGCCCTCACTCTGGTTTTGGTCTTGGTTTCGAACGTCTGTTGCTGTTTGTTACCGGTATGGCTAACATCCGCGACGTGATTCCTTTCCCACGTACTCCGAATAATGCTGAGTTCTAAGAAGTAAATTCTTACCTTATTATAGAGACCGTCTCGTTCATTGCGAGGCGGTTTTTTTGTGAGCTATCGCCAGCTTGTCAGGCAGCTATTCTCAGCACGCTGGCGATAGCTTCCCGGCAAGCTGGCAAGCGCTTGCTGTAAATGCCATGTTTGGTGTGAGCAAAAAAGAAGAGGAGTTATTGGTGATAAACCAATAACTCCTCTTTTATCTTATCAGCCCCGAAGGGCAGAGAGGTCTAAATCGTGTATCCGATTAGTTGAAGATGTATCTTACACCAATCTGGAATTTCCATGCTTCGCTATAGTTACGGTTGTA
>CAMTOS010000107.1 GCA_947074195.1 uncultured Bacteroides sp. | reverse complement strand
AGATAAATACCGATCCATCTGCTGTCTGGATTTTAAGTGATTCCTCCGGATGCATTTCGATGATTCTTCCACGAACGATGTTTCCGTTTTTCAGATAAACGACTTCCTGCAATGGCTTCTGAGCCATAGCAAAGAAAAGTGCACACCCCATGAGTGTGCACATTAATATAATACGTTTCATAAACTTAGTCGTGAATCGTTTAGAAGCTTACTCCAACTTTAAAGCTGACACCGCCAAAATTCTTTGACTCCGTATAAAGAACATTGTATCCATATCCGTAGTATACTTTTAACCACTGACAGCTATAACCAATTGATACATTCATGTTCACTTTTTTCTGTGCAAAGAATCTTACACCAACAGATGGCGAAAGATATGCACCTCCGTCGCTGATTTCATCACTCGATAAACTAATAGAATAACCTGCGCGCAGATCGACGAAAGGCACTATGTTTCCACTCATCAAATCGGCTCTGGCATCTACAAAAAGAGGCATGAGTGTACCATCGGCTTCATGGTAATAGTGGAAGCCCAGACCGGCACCCAGATAGAAATAAGGATTAAAGCGATAACCATGCGAGGTGTTGAATTCAAAGCGATTCAATGACCATGTGCCTGTACCTACGGTATAGCCCAGATCTGCTGAACCTTCGTAGCCTGGTTTAAAAGATGCAACATTTCCGCCAAACGGTCTGAAACTGTTGCGTGTCTGGTTCACAGGCTGTTCTTTTGTGATTTTCTCTACTTCGTTCATTTGATAGACAAATGTCGAACCATCCAGCGTCTGGATTCTCAATGTTTCGTTTGGAACCATATTCACCACTGTACCGCGGATAATGCTTCCGTTTTTCAGATAAACCACGTCTTGTAACTGATTTTGTGCATACGAAAAGATGCTGATGCTCAACAAGAGCATAACGATTACTGTAATACGTTTCATAAACAGAATAATTAGAAAGTTTAGTTATTTATTTAAATATAAAGGGGAATTAGAAATTAAGGCCGATTTTAATGCTGACACCACCAACGTTCTGATAGCTGTCATCTTCTAACCAGTAGTAATCAAAGATATCCGATCTTCCATCAATCCACTGAATGGTATATCCGGCAGATACAAAGAAGTTTGTTTTCTTATCGGCAAAGAATTTTACGCCGGCAGAAGGTGCGAAATATGCACCACAACGAGAAACGCCATCTGTCAGGTTAAAGCTGTAACCTACACGCATACTTGCGAACGGTACAATTTTTCCTTTCGTGAAATTGCATCTGATATCTGCAAAAAGAGGCATCAGCACCTCATCGGGTTCATGGTAATAATGAAAACCCAGACCACCACCCAGATAGAAATAGGGATTAAACCGATAGCCTTGCGTTGTGTTTACTTCGATGCGGTGAAAACCCCATTCGCCTGTACCAAATACATAACCGAAGTCTGCAATCCCCTCATAACCACTTGTTGCAGCGGATCTGGACGATGATCTGACATTGTAATTTTGGGAATAATAAGATACCGGAGCTTCTTTGGTCACTTTCAGGACCTCTGTCATAGGGTAAACATACAGAGAGCCGTCGGCTGTCTGAATTTTGATCGATTCGCCAATAACCATTTCGACAACGGAGCCGCGAATAATGCTTCCATTTCTAAGGTACACTACCTCTTGTAGCGGAGTTTGGGCAACAGAATAGCTGCAGGCACTCAGCAAGAGTGCCGTGATAATTGTGATAAGTCTCATAAGCATAAAAATTAAATTTATGCAATACGCTTCCTTTTAAAGCATATTGCAGCTTTAATTCAGTTCAGAATAGTCTTTGTTAAGTTATGCAAAGTTATTAAATTGTATCACTTGTCAATCAAAAAAGCTAAAAATTATTCACTAAAGCGTAAAATGTGTTCTCAGAGACTTTTTATTAAGTTAAAAACTATAAATCATTCTCCCCCAAAACATGCGTAGCGGCATGGGGTAATATTGTGTACTTTCGTGATAAGCATTAAAGATATTGTCTACTTTAAATGTAAAATCGATGCTGGTTTCCTTCGGAAGCTTCAGCTTATAACCTGCTTCGGCATTGTGCAGGGTATAGGCTTCGGTCTGATAAGATTCGTCGGCGCTGGTAAAGCGGGCATCGGTATAAGAGATGTTGTAATGAAACCACACCACATCTTTATAGCCAAACCGATAACCGGCCGTCCAGCGGTTGCGCGGAATGTAGGGCAGTTGTTTTCCCTGTGTGCCCTCTTCGCGATAACTGTTATCTACCGAATGTGTATAGGCGTAATTTCCTGAAACGATGTGATGCGTCTTGCCCGCTTCAAGTCGAAGATCGGCCGTAAACTCTGCCCCTTGCGAAATTACGTTGTTGAAGTTCACCGGTTCCCAGATAGGCCCCTTATCCTTGACCACCCACATAATCCAGTCATCTATGTTCATGTAGAAATAGGTAGCTTCCATGCGCAGACTCACCGGTCCGAACGTCGGTTCAGACATCAGGGTCACGTCCGATGAAAAGCCTTTCTCCGGTTTCAGGTCGGGATTGCCGCCCGGCTGCCAGTACATGTCGTTCAGGGTAGGGATGCGGTAGTTATATCCGTTGGTGGCCTTTATACTGAGCCATTGGTCTATGATGCGGTAGCGTGCCGATACATTGTAGCGTGCAAAAAACTTCTCTTCGCTCCACTCCAGCGGTACACGTGCATCCATGTGAAGTCTGGGTGTGATGCGGTATGAGGCCACAGCTGTGGCGTTTATTGTGTTGCGCACCTTGGTTTTGCCTACCATATTGTCCGACCGCACCTGATCCATACGGTAGGTAAGCAGACCCGAAAGATCGAACTTGCGGAAACCGGTATAGTTGTACTCTCCCTTCGCTACCACACTGTTATTAATGTTGTGACTCTCGTTGGTTTTCACTCCGCTAAATGAGCGTGTATATTCCATATCGCTGTAAAAGTAGGCCAGCGTTGCGTTGAAGTTGTAGTTGTCGCGCAGTCCGTCATAGTTCAGCATGGCGCGCACATTGTTGGTACGGTTCTTCTCCTTCGGAATGTTATCGATATAAATACCTTGTGGCAGCGACCGGTCGTCGTACTGCCACCACACGGTAGCCGAAAGCATATCATTGCGGCGGGTGCGGTATCCAAACCCCTGTAATACCCCTGCCTGCCGGTAGTCCGCATTTTGTCTGCGTTCATAGAATGCATCTTTCTGATATACCGTGTTCAGGTATTTATAATCATTATCTGATTGCTGATAAAAGAATTTCGTGCTCGATGAGAATCTCTTTTTCGAGAAGCGGAGACTGCCTGCACCCGTATAGGTATCGTTCGAACCTGCTTCGAAAAGCACACTTCCCGACGGGCGGTTGCCGTAATAGAGGTCGTTCCCGAAATTGATGCTTCCGCCCATGGCGCCACTGCCGCCCTTCTGTGCACTGCCGCCATGATACAGGCTGATATTATCGACAAAATAGATGGGAACCATCGAGAGGTCGAAACTGCCCAACTGCGAGGAATTGATAGAGATGCCGTTCCACATCACCTGCGTATGCGATGAGGCCGTTCCGCGAAATGAGGCCGTAGCCATACCGCCTTGTCCCATGCTTTTTATCTGTATCGGACTGCTTTCCCAAAGGATTTCCGACAAACTCTTAGTGAGGTTGGTCTTGATGTCTTCCTGCGAGATTTCGGTGACTTTCGCCCCGAGTGCCGCTTCCGGTTTTTTCTTCTGAGCCGTCACGGTTACCTCATCAAGATCGATGCTCCTGTCTTTTTTGTCTTGCTGTGAATGAGCTGTAAATGAGATGGATAGAAGAAGTGTGAGAACGAAAAGTATACGCTGCATGGTGATTGTAAAAATAGGGTTTGGTGGGAATAGCTTGCTGAGTTGCTGCCAAGCCTTTGGCAGCAGATTGGCAAGCCTTTGTCAGCAAGTTGCCAAGCGCTTGGCAAAAAACCGGCAAAGGGTTGTCAAAATACATCGCTCCGGATAGTATGTATCCGGGTTAATTAAAATAGATATAATGCGAAAAAATACCGCCTCTGAACTCCTGTACCAGTGTGCCATCGGGCTCGTATTCATAGATGCGCGAGCGTGACAACGAACCGTAAAGCACTTCGCAAAGGAAGATGGTATTTTCTTTCGAAACACACATGTTGTACACCGTGCGTCCGTCTTCGCGAGTCGGTGCAATGATGGGATTGGCGGGTACCTGCGGATGGTCCACATCGATCGTATAGACCCGGCGTGCCGAGTTGAAGTAGATTGTACTTCCATCCGGAGAAATATCCATGCTCGAAGTCCAGCTATTGATATTGAGTCCGCCTACGTTCAGTTCGTAAACCGTAGTTTCGGTTTTGGGGTCGATGCAGAATACCTGCCAGTGACCGAGTGCCCAGAGCATGCCATTCTTATCGACTACAATTTTAGAGAAATCGGTCAACTGAATCGTTTCTCCGTCTTGTTTCTTCAACTCTCTTTTGTCCTGTTCATTCATTTTGCCCAGATCGAACACCGTCATTCTATCGGCACCAACAAAGAGTTTATTGCCGATAAGCTGCATTTGGAACGAACGATTATAGCCGCCCAGTGAAATGGTCCGGCGTACAAAAGGCCGGTCTTCTCCGTGGTTGATGTCCATGATTATCAACTGCGAATTTGCTTTTTGGTCGGTGACAGCAATCGAGTCACCACCAAGATGGCATACATACATGGGGATTACATCGTGCGATATGGTCATAGTTTCAATAGACTGAAACGTTTGCGCATTCATCACCTCTACTTTGCGCGAGTTGTTGAGCGGCACATAAAGCTTGTTGCCGATTTTCGTCATCGACTGCGCCACATCGCCCATAGGACGGTTGTTTACGCGGCGAAACAAATCCTGCTCCACTTCTCCCTGGTAGGTTAGTGAGGTCAGCGAAGAAGTGCCATAGCCAAACTGTCCCTCGCTCACCACAATGGCACGAATACCATCGAGTGTGGCAGGTGCATCATACTCGGCCACGGGCGTACACCCGTAGCCAAGCAGCAGGGCGGCCCCTGCTATCAGATTAAAAACCTTTTTCATACTGAGGAACGAAAATAACTGCCCCTTTGTAACCGATGTCATAACTTTCGAGTGTCCAGCTCTCCTTAACTTTAGGAGTAACTTCAATAATCTCGCTTAATGCAAACGACTCCTGGCGCTGGTTGATAAATACCAATGTACCTTCTTCTGTCATTTTAAGATCACAAAGCAAACCTATGTGGCCACGGAATTCATAATCTGGTTCGTCCAGTTCCTGAGGAGAATCTATATCGATCGCAAAGAATTGTTTGTGGTTACGTACATACAGCGTTTTACCATCATTGCTGATATCGTAGGCTGTTTCGGTCAGTGTACCTACGCTATAAGGCATCAATATTTCCTTTTCGATATTGCCTGTTGCTGCATTAATGGCCACAAGCTTAATACGCGAACCCGCGATGGTAGCTGTCCAGAGGCAATTGTTTTTATCTTTTACAAAACGATTGTAGCGGTTGGTTAGTCGGAAATTCTCCTGAAGAACAGTAATGCCCGACTCAGTAATATTATCTGTATCTATCATAATAAGCGGCGAACCCGAAGTGGCAGAGGCCATGAAAAGCTTAGAGCCTACACGTGTAAGAGCATGTACAAGAAAACCTGTGTTCATGGTAGACAGCGTGAAGTCTTCATCGTTCTCAGCATCAAGCGTACCTACAACAATGTTGTGATATCCGGTAGACGATTCATCGCCTGCGATAATCACCTTGTTATCATCGAGCTTAGCAGCTGTATAAGAACGGACCGTACGTGCCAGATTTATCTTTCTGATGAGTTCGAAGCTATTTGAGTTGACCTGAACCAATCCATTGTCAGACCATGCACCACCATGAACGATATACAAATCGCCATCTACCTGGAAGGCATTCATCGGATTGTCATTGATCTGGAAGCCATTCACTTCCTTCAGATAATCGGTATGCACTTCGCCGTTTTTGCTGATATAAGAAACCGATGGTTGCTCTCCGTAATTGCCTTCATGATTGAAAGTAAGGAAACGGAAATCTACCGGAGTGATAACTTCGGCCGGTGGAGTCACTTCTTCATCGGGCTGGGGAGTCACAAAATTTTCGTCGTTATCGCATGAAACGATACCAAAACCAAGGAGAGCCACAAGGCCAAGTGTAAAGAAATTCTTTTTGTTGAATGTCATAACTGTGAAATAATTAATTAAAATGGGTTGATAATTAAATACTTCAAGTCGAAAGAAGGGGAGGATAAACGGGCAGAACAGAAGTCACAGAGATGCGCCATTATCACCTACCATGCTTTTTTCCCGAAGCATAACATAAGTACGATATATGGCAGGTTTTCTGGCTACCTCAAGAGTCATACGCCTTCCCATCGCAAACAAGGGCGAAAGTGGCATTAAGTATGGTCTTTATCAGAGGATTACAGCTGCGGGTACAGCTCCGGAATTTCATCGGATTCCCTTTTAAAACCGGACAGCAGGCTATCGCGGTTCACCAAAATCGGTGTAAAAGTAGATGTTTTTGGCAAAAGAAAAAGCGCATAAGGATAGAAATCTTATGCGCTTTTAAGGTAAATTATATAAAAGTCTTATTTCACAAGAACTTTTGTAACCGTATCGTTTACTTTAACAATGTAAAGTCCGGCTGGTACGTTAAGCATAGTTGCACCTGCGCTAACTTTAGTATTAACGATGCTCTGACCCAGTGTATTGATGACAGAAACTGCTGCATTTTCGGCAGAGTTAATGTGGATTGCGCTGTAGTCAGTAGTAACGATAACGCTTGCATTGTTCAGGTCTCTTAAGCCTGTGCCTGTCGCTTCTTTGAATTCAGTAGGATAAATCTGTAGTGTACCATCGTTATTGTTGATGATACCTGTTACATCATATTTACCTGTTCCTGTAGGGATTTCTACATTAGCGAAACGGTTGTAATAAGCAAGTGTGCCATAGTCATCGGTAATTGTAGTGGCTGTAGCATCGATTGTTACATCAGTGATTGTTACATAGAAGTTAACTAATCCATCGCCAATTTCATTGCAATGTGCAGATTCAGGAGTAACAGCTGCACCTGCTGTACCAGCTTCGAATGAACTCTGTACAGGGCTGCCAAGTTGTGCAGTTTGTCTGTAAACCGCTCTTGTACCGATCACACCTGCAGGAATAACGTCACCGTTAGCATAAGTCTTACCTGTGTTGCCAAAGATCTGAGTTGCACCGCCTTCGCCATCAACTACATAAAGATAATAGTTGTTGCCATTAGCGCTTGTGTTCTGATAAGCAACATGAAGCGGACAAGTGAACTTAACAACTGTACCGGTTGCTGTTGCAAGGAATTCTGCGATGCTGGCAACTGCAGTAGTTTCAACGATAGTATAAGTAGCAGAAACAACAGAGCTGAAATCTTCGCCAGCATTAGCAAGAGCCTTCACTGTTGTAGTTGCTGTTATTTCGAATGGTGCAGTATATTTTGTAGATTCCAATGTAGGATCAGTACCATCAATAGTATAATAGATATCAGCTTCTTCATTTGAACAAGCGATACTGATATGCTGTTCGCCATAGTAAGTACCTGGTGCAGGGTCGAAAGTTGGAGCAGGAACAGAACCTGATTGAGTTTCGTAAGTTACCTCAACAGACATAATACGTACCTGAGCAACTGTAGCACTAAGAGTTACAGTAGTTGCACTACCTGTCCATGTGATTGTTTTAGCAGCAGCATCAGGAACTACAACGCCTGTATTAGGAGTCATATCAACAGCATGGTTGGCAGTAACAACATTCAATACAAGTTTAGTGATTGTTTCACCATTAAGTCCGGTGATTTTGAAATCCGCATTTTTATAAACACGAATATGATCCTCAGAAGGAGCGACACAATTAGAAGTACTGTTTGCCTTGAGGTAAGAAACTTCGAAATTACCGATAACAGAAACATAGCCATTTGCATCACCGGTCCAAGTCGAAGCAGTTGCATTAGTAGTTAACGTTACTTCTTCTGCACGAGCTACACCAAAAGCCGCAAGAAGCACAAATAAGGAGAGTAGAATTTTCTTCATAAATAACACATTTTTAAGTTAATATGATACAAAGATAGTTGATACAGGCAATTATCAATGAGGAAAGTGTTTAAATTTTCAAAAAGAAACAAGAATGTAACAAGATGTTATATTTGAATGTTCGATACGAGGTAGAGTCGGTAACATAAATTTATAATCTTTTGCTGTTAACTAAGAGAGAAATTCTATTTTTGTGAGAAATAAAACCCGAAACGAATGAACTCTGTAAAAAAACTCCTCAAACTCCCTCTTTATATTCAGATACTTATTGGCATGGCAGCCGGCATACTGCTTGGCTTCGTGGCCATCTGGTTTGATGCCGCGCCGGTAGTAAAAGACTGGATACAACCATGGGGACAACTCTTCATTCGTCTGCTGCAACTCATTGCCGTACCGCTGGTTTTTATTTCGCTTATCAAAGGCATCACCGGACTAAAAGATATCAGCAAGTTCTCACGTCTCGGACTGAAGACCATCGGGATTTACATTTGCACTACTGTAATTGCGGTTTTGGTAGGTCTGTCTATGGGGTTAATTGTGCAGCCCGGCAATCTCGTGGAACGTGAGCAGGTGGCTCATCTGGCAGAAAATTATCAATCTACAGTAGAGCAAAAGCAGATTGAAGCGGAAGTCACTCAGGGCAAAGGACCACTCAACTTCCTGAACGATATAGTACCCAACAACTTTTTTCAGGCCGCCGGCGATAACTCGCGCATGTTGCAGGTGATTTTCTTCGCTATCTTCTTTGCCATGGCAGCGCTGGCCCTTCCGTCCGAAAAGATCGTCCCTGTCATCAAGCTCTTCGATAGTCTGAATGACATTGTCCTGCGGATGGTCGATTATATCATCATGCTGGCTCCGTATGGTGTGGCTGCCCTCATGGCCGGACTCATTACCGACTTTAACGGCGATGCCAGTATCTTTGCCGCGCTTGGTGTCTATGCGCTGACCGTTGTGGCTGCCTTGTTCATTCTGCTGCTTGGTTTTTATCCGCTACTTGCCCGAATGTTTACTCGCATCCCGATACGCCGGTTTATACACAGCATGTACCCCGTGCAGCTCTTCGCCTTCACTACAAGCAGTAGTGCGGCAACGCTGCCCGTAACACTCGAAACGGTAGAAAGTAAATTAAAAGTATCGGAGGAAGTGAGTCAGTTTGTACTGCCCATCGGGGTAACTATCAATATGGACGGAACATCATGTTATCAGTGCATATCGATATTGTTTATTGCGCAGGTGCTGGGCATCGAACTCACCCTGGCACAGCTGATGATTGTTGTGGGAATGACAATACTTTCGTCGATTGGTACGCCTGCCATTCCGGGAGGTAGCTTCGTGATCCTCACCATGGTGCTTACTTCTGTGGGTATCCCCGCCGAAGGTCTTGCCCTCATTCTGGGCATCGACCGCCCACTGGATATGCTTAGAACATCAGTGAATGTTACCGGCGATGCCACTGTGGCTGCTATAGTCGATGCAGGAAATAAATAATGATGGTGAGCTATGCCAGTAACCTGTACATACCGCCTGCCAGCATAGAAATCACGCCTTTCATCTCGAGTTCAAAGAGAATACTGTTCATGCGATGGACGGCAATGTCGGCCTCTACAACCAATGAGTTGATCTGTAAATCACCTTGCTTCTGCAGGATAGTAACCACCGTTTGCTCCTCTTCCGTAAGTTCAGGAAATAAGTCGCGCTGAATGGCTTTCGGCTTTTGAGGTCCAGTTTCGTTCCAACCCATCATATTGACCAACTCTTCAGCTGATAAAAGGAGCGCTGCTTTATTGTCGCGTATCAGTTGGTTGCAACCTATGGAAGCGGTGTCTGTGGTACGGCCGGGGAAAGCGAAGCAATCTCTGTGATAGCCGTCTGCAATCTCGGCAGTGATGAGTGATCCACCTTTAGCGGCAGATTCTACGACGATGGTACTGTCACACATTCCGGCTACAATGCGGTTACGGCTTACAAAGTTATAACGTTCTGGTTGAGTGCCGGGTAGAAATTCTGTCAGCAGACCGCCTTTTTCCAGCATGTTTACGGCCGTAGTACGATGTACCGATGGGTAGATCCGGTCCAGGCCGTGCGCAAGTACACCTACTGTAGCAAGGTTATGTGCCAGAGCCGCACGGTGCGCGTGTATATCAATGCCATACGCCAGTCCACTGACGATCAGTACATCGGGGCAAAGTTCAGCTATATCTTTCACGAATGTCTGGCACAGTTGCTTGCCGTACTCCGAAGCATTGCGGGTGCCTACCATATTAACAATATGCAATGCATTCAGGTTAGCGTTACCTTTAAAGAAGAGATTGACCGGTGCATCATCGCACTCCCGCAGACGGGATGGGTAATCCTCATCGAAAAGCGTAAGGCAGCGGATCTGATTCTTCAGGGTAAACTCATATTCCTTTTCGGCACGGACGAAGCCTTCTTTATGGCGCAGTGCCTCTATCGACTCCTTGCTGAGGACCGGCATAAGGCGTGCCACTTCATCGGGATTCTCTATCACGGTGGTGGCGCTCCCCATGGCCTCAATCAATCGTTTGGCACGCAGCGAACTGATGCCCGGCGTTAAAGGCAATGCCAGAGTAGCAATAATCTCTTCGGGTGTAATCATTGGGCGAAGTAGGGAGTAAAGATTTGCTCAAACAATTCACTGTCTCCTAACTTGCCGTTCACTACACAAACCGTTTCTACTACAGCTTTAAGCGAAATTTTCTCATCGCTCTTCCGGTAGATGTCCTGATAGAAGACATACTTGATGCCCTCTTTCTTTATTTTTAGTCGGCTGATAAACTCGTCTCCACTGGTTAATGGCGTTTTGAATGCCATGTTGATGCGGGCCACTACCGGATCCACACCTTGTTTGTGCAGCTCGGCAAAGCTTACACCAAGTGATGACAGGAACTCATGACGGGTATGTTCCAGGTAGTGCTGATAGTTGGCATTGTTTACAATACCCTGAAGATCGCATTCATAATCGCGCACCTTCAACGTTAGTTCATAGCAGTATTTTGTCATAATTATTATTGTTTTAGTCGTTCCAGATACCATGTTTAAACAACTGGTACCATTTCTCTATATCTTCATCGCTCTTGAGTTGCAATGCTTTTAATATTTCATGGGCA
>CAMTOS010000106.1 GCA_947074195.1 uncultured Bacteroides sp. | reverse complement strand
TTCAGCATCGTGGCATTCTCACCCCAGGTGCCGGTGTGCTGTATGCCAGTTCCTCCATAAATGTTGGTTTCAATTATCGCTTCCAGATTAACAACGGGTTTTAGATTAGCATCATTTGTCTCGGGTAGCCTGGTAATTGTTTCCGCATGAGCGCTGAGCTTATTGCCTGTGGCTTCGAGCACAATCGTACAGCCGGTGCGGTAACAGATGGTGGATATGGGCTCACTAATGGGTTCAGCATTACCATTGGTGTATTTCATCAGCTGAAAATCGACGGCATTGCTGTATTTGGTGGTTCGCATAATGCGCAACCCATATCCGCTAAGTGTCTTTGTATCGAACTTAATGTAGATATCCATATACTGTCCGGTAGCACTGCCAAACCCCTGCCCTGCAGTTTTGCAGGGATCGACAAGGAGTTCGATACGCATATCACCGGTATTCTCTTCGCAAGGTGTGTAGAGCAGACGGGCTCCGCGCTGACATTGCAACAGACCCAATCCTTGCGCGCCATTGATGCCTTCGCCATAATACCAGTACTCTTTATCGGGATAGATTTCCCAGTCGTATTCAGCTGTGTCGACAGGTTTGTATCCATCGACCGTCCAGAAACCGGGAATGATTTCGGGTTGATTCACTGTGGGAAAGTTGCGGAAATCGGTTTCGTAGGTATAGGTATGACTGACTTGTCTTTTACTTATCGGTTTAGCGGTAATGACTGATACAGCATCGCCGGGGTGGCAACGTACATGTTTGGGTTGTACGGTAGCCATCATGTAATACCCTGCATCATCACGGGTTAAGGGATAAGTCGTAAGTGGCTGATTGAGTCGAGAAACAGCTACCGGAATGGCATTACACCCTTTGTAATCGGTACAACGATACCAGGTGATAAGTGATTGATCGTCACGGTGCGCTAAATCCAACAGATAATCGATGGTAATCGCTTTATCTTTTATCGTCAATACAGGATTCTTCAGAAAAGCGGGAGCAGGCAGATAACCGGGGAGAACCGTTAGTTCAGTGGCACATTCCAGTCCATTTTCTGCAGATGCTATCAATGTAAAGTTTTGGGCCTCATCCTCATTATTTAAAGCCTCGACGATACAGGAATTATCTTCATTCATCGTTAATCGGACTAACTCTTCGTATCCATTTTCCACACGCCATTTCACCGGTATATCGTTCATGGAGAAATTATTGTGACGCTTTACATCGGCTGTAAAGGTCATAGGGTCATTCCCGGTTTGCAGTGTTGCCGTCAGCGGATAAACCGATAAACAAGTAGGAAGCAAAGTATATTCCGGAGGCGTTCCAGCTTTTTGTTGCAAAGGATCCCAGTCATCATCTCCACGCAAGAGGTTGTAGATATTATACACAGCTTCATTATTATTGATAAAGCGATAGGCATTCAGCACATCTTTACGGGTAATATCGATGTTATTAACGGGGTGTTCATGCCCGATAAGATAAGGTACACCATTCAGTGTGACAGCAGACTGATAGCAGCGGAGCCAGTCGGTAGGCGTATGTGTCCACCCGATATAAACCGGCTGTGCAGAATGAAAACGGGAATCGATGATACTCAACGGACCGACTGATTTGCAGAAATACTGCCGGTTGCCGTTGTGGCGAATATAGAAATCGCAGTTCAGAAAGATGGCCCCGCCCATATCGCTGCGCCAGAAGGGACGCGGCGCATGGAAATCGAGCGTACAGTTTAGATATACGCCATTGCCGGTAAGGGCATCGTCGGTACTTTCCATGTGGCAATCCTTAAAGAGAATACGTTTCGCTCCGTTGAGCGGGTTCATATTCAACCGGCTAATGAAGCGCACGTTTTCTGCCATCACTTTATCGCCATGACTATAGGCCACATGCGCCTGGGTAATGGCAGACATCCTTTTCTCCCGACTCAATTCCGGCTTTAACGGATAATCCAGATCGACATTGCAATAATTACCCATGGTCAGATTCTTCACCAATAGTCCATCACCATGGAAATCGAACATGGTGAAATTGCCAACAGCCCCCTGCGTTTGTCCGCGGTTAGAAGCCAATACCACGTTTGCAGCATTATCATTCAAGCCAATCAGTTGCAGGTATTCGCATTTCACTACCATACCGAAAGGCTCGCGGCCATCTTTACCTCTCCGTACCTCAGGGTCATCGGGATTATCAATCCAGTAGACATATGGAGCGATATACACCTGCATCGGATTATGCTCATCGCCATCCGTTAGCTGTGCCGCTGCATCCTGAAACGTACGAAAGATATAAGGAGATGCATCAGCCTCATCAACAGTCAGGTTTCCGTTCAGATAGAAACACCTTTCGCCCAAAGCGATTTGTACTCCGTTATAATGAAGTACATTGTGTCTGGCAATTACAGGTTCAGCGGGATCAAGAGACTGGTTTGTCTGGGCACCTGCAAAAGAGGAGATGAGTAGAAGTAGCAGATAAAGAAGTGTGTTTCTCATAAGGGTTGTCAGGTATTGAAAACACAAAGATATCTTATTTGCGCATTAGAACATGTGCCGGCCATTGATAACTTCCCGGCTTTAGTGTGATTATAACCGATGAAACTTCATAAGGACGAAGACGGATGATGCCGTGAGCAATCTGCCCTACAACTTCAAACGTATGCCAGTCCAGCACTTCCATCACTTCATAGGCCGTTGCACCACCTTCAATGACCAGTTCATTTACTATTTCCTTATCGATAATCGCTTTACAGACCTCTGCCATCACCTTTTTTAAACGAAGCGGATAAGCAGGGTCATCGGCAACGGGATGATCAATAACGACACCCAATTTACGCGACAAAGAATAAGATGAGACTAAACCATTGATCCAGTCGCGCGGAGCTATCCGCCCGTGATAAACGGTGGAAGGCATATTGCATAACTGAATATTCTCTGACTGCAATTCACCGATGAAAGTGTTATGCCTGATAGTACTGCCACAAATCACAAGCAGATTTTCTGTACTGATCTGCTGTACGATATTTCCAGATTTAGCCTGAGGGAAGATCCTTTGCAGATAAGCTTTGAAGAAGTTACCCCCACCAGCCGGCAATACATCTGTAGTGATTTTACGGGAGTATTCTTTCAGCTCATCTTCAGAAGAGACATTCCCGATAAAGATAGAGTCTTTCTGCTCAGGCAGATAATCTTCCGGCTGAATAAGAATACCGCAACCCAACAAACCGAGCACGCTATCGCTCTTCGCAGGAAACTCAGGGTCGTAAGAGAAAGGTGTCTGTGTAATGGGAAAATCGCCAACATAATAGACACCATCGACTATTCGGCGATTCATGGAAGGATTGGCAGGAAGTAATAATGCACTCCGTTTTCCGGTAGCCTGCATCAATGCCTGGAGTTCGGCAGCCACATGTCCGCGCAGCACCGAATCGGTCTTCTTATAGATATGAGTAATACCGGCAGAAGTCAGCTGCGCACCAATCTTTAGCGATTGACGCACAGCCTCATCCTTACTCATTGAGCGGGTATTGGTAATCAGGACTAACATATCACATTCAGGAACATCTTCAGAGACATTCCTTGTCAGCAATACATTAAGCCCGTAATCATAACCAATCCCGGCAATTTCAGCTGCACCGGTTATATCGTCTGCAATAACAGCTATCACACCATATCCTTTTTACGGTTCTCAGCCATACGGGCTGCATAATCGATGGATAACAACAAAGCATCGGGACTGGCTATGCCTTTTCCGGCAACATCGAAGGCGGTGCCATGATCGACCGATACACGGATAATGGGCAATCCAAGAGTGATGTTCACCCCTTTTACACTTTGCATCTTCTTTGTTTCAGGATCCCAGTTAAAACCTACTACCTTAAACGGAATATGGCCCTGATCGTGATACATCGCCACACAGCCATCGAAGAAGCCACCTTTAGCCTTGGCAAAAAGTGTATCGGGCGGCACGGGTCCTTCCACATTGTATCCTTTGGCACGAAGCTCCTCAATAGCAGGAATAATCTCTTCTTTCTCTTCATAACCAAACAAGCCATTGTCGCTGGAGTGAGGATTGAGTCCGGCAATACCAATCTTCGGACTATCTATACCAAACTGACGACAGGCATCGTCTAACAATAGTGCAACAGTAATGATGCGATCTTTCTTGGCCAGATCACAAGCCTGACGAAGCGACACATGCGTAGAAACATGGATAACACGCATAAATTCATCAGCCAGAAGCATGGCATATTTCTTTGTATCGGTATAGTGCGCATAAATTTCTGTATGTCCCGAGAAATGATGGCCTGCCAGGTTGAGCGCTTCTTTATTTAAAGGTGCAGTTACCGTACCATCGACTTCATTTTTCATGGCCAGTTCGATGGCCTTTACCACCGATTTAAATGCAGCATCGCCACATTGCGCAGAGACTTCACCAAACTGATGAGTATCGATATCGATCAGACTCAGGTCGATGACATCCATGGTGCCTTTCTCAAACCTCGCATCGCTTACTTCACGGATAGCATTCACGGTCAGAGGCAAGTTAAGTAATCTGATGGCTTTCTCCATCACTCCGGCATCACCGGTAACCACCGGACGGCATTGATTATAGATTGTTTCGTCGCAAAAAGATTCGGCAATGATTTCAGGACCGATACCCGCAGGATCGCCCATAGTGATCGCCAATATAGGTAAACTCATTATATATGGATTGTAATATTAAAACAGTTGTTCGTAAATCTCTTTTGCATCTTCTACAGTTACCTCGCGTGGATTATTCACCAGCAGACGGGTTACTTTCATGGCAGATGCAGCCAGTTCATCGACTTTATCAGAAGGAATACCAATTTCTGTGAGTGTCTGTGGAATACCACAACGCTCAGAAAGTGCTGTGATATACTCTATGCCCGCTTTGGCAGTTGCCTTCTCGCTTCCCTGATCGGCCACACCGAATGCACGTGCAATATTGGCAAACTTACCGATGTTTGATTCAAGATTAAACGCCATGACAGGAGGCAAAAGAATAGCGTTCGCCAGTCCGTGAGAGATATGATACTCCCCACCCAGCGGATAAGACAACGCATGAACCGCACCGGTATTTACGGGACCCAGACAAATGCCGCCATAGTAACTGCCCAGACAAAGCGCTTCACGGGCTTCCAGATCATTACCATCTTTAACCGCTCTTTCCAGATTAGCCGCTATCAGACGAATACCTTCGAGGGCATAACAGTCGATAATTTCGTGAGCAAACTTATTGGTATAAGCCTCGATACAATGAGACAATGCATCGAATCCGGTTTCTGCAGTAATCTTAGACGGAACAGTCAGTGTCAGCTTCGGATCAATATAAACCACATCGGCTACCAGATAAGGTGAAACAATCCCTTTCTTGAGATGCTCTTCTTCATCAAGCAGAATAGAATTAGGTGAGGCTTCACTACCCGTACCAGCCGTAGTCGGGATACAAGCCATCCAGATACCTCTTGATTTGATGAACCCGGTGCCAAATACATCTTTAGCTTCCTGCTCACTGTAAACCAGTGCGGCAAGGAGTTTCGCTACATCGAGTACACTGCCACCGCCTATACCCACCACACTATCAATCTGCAGTTCGCGGGCTTTATCTTTTATCGCATTAAATTCGTTGAGTGTCGGTTCGGCAAGAATCTTATCATATACTGTTACCTCAGCTCCGCCATCTTTCAGTTTCTGAATCACCGGTTCGATAAGTGGCATGATGGGAGGGGCAGTCAAAACCATCAGTTTACGACAAGTTTGTGAAAGATAATCTTCCACAAACTGATTGATACAACCTGCTCCGAATTCAATCTTGGCAGGTTGTAATAGTTTTATATTCTTCATTTTCTATGCAGTTATTTTTTTTGTTTTCAATTCAGCTTTGCAGGCCATACTGTTTTCCAGTCCGGCATCTGCAACGGCTGCTTGTTTCGCTAATTTTTCTTCACGTTTCATTCGCAGATAACCATGAATCGTCAGCTCTTCGGGTGCATTCTCTTTAAAATAGAAAAGGCTGGCAATATAGGCCACAACGAATAAAACAACATGACTATAGACACCTAACATCAGTTTATGGTGCGTGTAATTCCATTTTCCCAGATCCAGCAAGATGCGCTTCGACTCTCCTACCCCGATAGGTGTTGAGGTTAACATGGCATATCCTGTAAAGAGGATTGCTGCACCGATACCCCAGTATAGTCCTTGTTTGTTGGCACGCTTTGAGAAGAGTCCCAGCATCAGAATACCCACAATCCCGGCAGAGAAGATGGCGTAGAGCTGGAAGACGACACCAAGAACGCCTTCACCTTCCCACGCAGCATAGAGCAAAGATACGCCGATAGCTGCAAAACCGGCAATAAATACCAGATAACGTCCCATGCGTAGTTGTTTATGATCTTCGGCCTTAGGTTTAATCTTCAGGTAGTAATCTTGTACACCGATAGCCGCCAGGCAGTTTATGTCGGAGTCGAGACTCGAAATGGCTCCGGCAGCAAGTGCGGCAATAATCAATCCTTTAATACCTACGGGCAGTTGTGTTGAGATAAAATAAGGAAAAACCTCATCGGCTTTCAGCCCTTCGGGAACATGAGCACCTGCTTCAGAGCGGAAGAATACCAGCAAAGCTATACCTATAATCATAAACAATGTCCATATCGGGATACTGGTAAATACACCAATATAGGCAGCTTTCTTGGCAGCCTTATCGCTTTTGGCGGTAATGTACCGTTGTACTATTGTCTGATCGGTGCCATACTTTTGCAAGGCATAAAAGACCCCGTTCAATGCCAGTACCCAGAAAGTAGCCTCGGCGAAATCCCAGGAATAGTTGGCAGATTTCACCTGAGATATTACTTCGCTGCTCACATTCATAAAGCCATTCTCGGGACGTATCAATAAGATGGATATACAAATCACTCCACCTAATATCAGCATGAATCCCTGAATCACGTCCATCCAGATTACTGCTTCGATACCGCCCATTAATGTCAGTGCAGTAACTACGATGCCCAGCACCACAATAATAAGAATGATATCCATATTCATAAATCGACTCATGGCCAGACTCACCAGAAAAAGGATAGTTCCCATTTTAGAGAAATGTCCCAGTACAAAGGCTGAAGAACCATAGAAGCGTGCAAACTTGCCGAAACGATGTTCGAAGTATTCATAAACACTCAACCGGATGACACGCCTGAAGAGTGGTACAATAAAACCGATGATACAAACCAGTACAATAGGCACCATGAGTCCCTGAACCAGCAGAATCCAGTCGCCGGCATACCCCGAACCGGGGTAAGCCAGAAAAGTAACACTACTGATGAGTGTGGCAAAGATCGACATCCCGATGGCCCATGAAGGAATATTCTTCCCGCCGGTAAAATACTGATCAGTCCCCTTCTGCCGGTGCGAGAAATAATAACCTATTCCTATCGCAAAAAGTATTGAGGCAATAACTATACTATAATCTATCCAGTGCATTCCTGTGTTTTCCATGCTGAGTTATCTTTTAGGCGATTAGGTTAATTGTGAAATTCGTTCTCTGATCATCTCTTTATTCTCAGGCGATAAAGAGGTTAGCGGGGGCAGCATATGGTCTTCGCAAACCTGACTCAGTTTCAGAAGATACTTTAAAGCCGAAAGTGACTCACCTAATTTAAATCCCTGCTGATAGACCTTGCATATCTCATTGGTCTTCTCCTGTAATTCACGGGCCTTATCGTGCAATCCTGCATCGGCAAACCGGTAGAGCTGATTGTATAAATCGGGAATATAGTTACCGCCGCTCGGTACAATACCGGCTGCACCTAACTCCAGCGAAAGTGCCGAGTTTACAGCACATCCGCAAAAGTAAACAAAGTCTTCGCGTTCAGCAGCAAAGTCAAGTATTTCACGCATACGGGGCTCATTGTTCTCCGAATCTTTAATACCGACGATATTGGGATGTCCGGCAAGACGTTTCACGACATCTACCGGAATAGACATATGCGTAGTGAGCGTAATATTGTAGAGCATAAATGGCAATGGTGAGGCATCGGCCATCTGCGCATAATAGCGGAACATCTGCTCATCGGTCAGCGCATAGTATGAAGGCAGTGTGGCCACCAGTACATCGGCACCGGCATCGGCCAGTAGTTGCATCGATTTGCAATGTTCGGTAACTACGGTACCGGTTAGAGCGGCATAAATTGTGATTTTCCCTTTAGCTTCGGCAGCAACCATTTTTACCAGAGAAACGGCCTGTGCCAGACTCAACGATTGTCCCTCGCCGGTAGTCCCCATTAGTAAAGGGTGAATTCCGTTCTCTACAAAAGAACGAATGATCTTTATCACGGCATCTTTATCGATATTAAAATCCTCCGTTACGGGAGTTATCATAGGTACAACTACACCTCTGTACAATTGTTTAGCATTCATTTTCATATGGTTATTAAATTCTTCTTATCACATAAATATTTCTATTATAAGATTGATTTTTAGTGTTTTTGTACCCATTAAGAAAAGAAAAATTGTATTTTTGGGTTTTTATATCTAATTGAAAAACACATCCCCAATGTTTTCAATGATTTAAAACACTGCATTATTATAAAACCTCTTATAAACAAAATAACAAGCTATTTATGGATAGAAGAAACTTCTTGAAATCAGGAGGAATGGCATTGGCCGGAACACTTATCAGTGGTTCTGCTTTTGCTTCTTTAGTTTCTCCGCAAGCCGGAAAAGGTGGTACCGGTAATCCCGAAGAGGGTGTTTCACTGGCCATGAACCATTTTGGCGTTAGCGAAAGTGATTTACGAAAAGTCCTGGCAGCAGCATTAGAAAAAGGCGGCGACTACGCAGACTTGTATTTCGAACACTCTTTTAGTAATTCTGTATCACTGAGAGACGGTGCTGTAAACAGCAATAACTCATACATCGATTATGGTATGGGGGTTCGTGTTTTATCAGGCGATCAGACAGGTTATGCCTATGTGGAAAACGTGAATCTTGATGAAATGCTGAAGGCGGCACGTACAGCTGCACGTATCGCATCGGGTGGCGAACAGGGTAAAGTTGCCGCACTGGTAGAAAAACCGATAAAAAAGAACTTTTATGGCGTTGGCTCTCAATGGGAAGAAGTTAGCGTAAAAGATAAAATCCCTTATTTGCAGAAGCTGAACGATAAGATCTTTGCGTTAGATCCGCGTGTGATTAAGGTGCAGGCTTATCAGAATGATACGACTTCGCATATCTTCTTCTGCAACAGCGAGGGAGTGATGTATTACGATTATCGTCCGATGGTAAGTCTTTCAGCATCTTGTGTAATGCAGGACGGAGATAAGATTGAGAATTCATCGGCCGCACGTTCTTATCGTCGTGGCTACGATTTCCTGAATGATGATTTGGTTACTATTCTGGCACGCGAAGCTGTGGACAACACTTCAATCCTGTTTAGCGCCATCACACCGAAGGGTGGTGAAATGCCTGTGGTAATGGGTGCAGGTGGTTCGGGTATTCTTCTTCACGAAGCTATCGGTCACGCATTCGAAGCCGATTTCAACCGTAAGAATGTTTCTATCTTCTCGGATCAGTTGGGCAAGAAGGTTTGCAACGAGCACATCTCTGTTATCGATGATGGTACGGTGCCATTTAACCGCGGTTCGGTAAATATCGATGATGAAGGTGTAGACGGACAGAAGACTTATCTTGTAAAAGAAGGTGTACTGACCAGCTTTATGCACGACCGTATCAGCGCTAATCATTATGGTATTGAATCGACCGGTAACGGCCGTCGCGAAGATTTCCGCAAAATGCCTATCCCACGTATGCGCGCCACTTATATGGAGCCGGGAAATATGACGGAAGCTGATATTATTGCATCAGTTAAGAACGGGGTGTTTGTTGATAAATTCTCTAACGGACAGGTGCAGATTGGTGCAGGTGACTTTACTTTCTTTGTGAAATCGGGTTATCTGATTGAAGATGGTAAACTGACTCAGCCTATCAAGGATATCAATATCATTGGTAACGGACCTCAGGCACTGGCAGATATTACCATGGTGGCCAATAACGATCAGATTGATAATGGTACATGGACTTGCGGTAAAGACGGACAGTCAGCACCAGTTACCTGCGGTATGCCTTCGGCACTGGTAAGTAAACTGACTGTTGGCGGCAATAGCTAAGAACCCTTTAATTGTTACAACTATGATTTCAGATAAAAATAAGAAACTGGCACAATGGGCAATGGATTATGCTCAGAAGAACGGATGCCAGCAAGCCAAGGTAAGCATTAACTCGGGCTCAAACAGTTCGTTTGCTTTGCGCGACGGTAAGATGGACAGACTACAACAGGCTTCAGAAAACGGAATGTCTATACAGGTATATGTCGATGGCCGTTATGGTTCTTACGACACCAACCGTCTGGACCAGAAAGAACTCGAAACATTTATAAAGAACGGTATTGAGGCGACACGCTATCTCGCCAAAGATGAGGCACGCGTACTTCCCGATACTTCAAGATACTATACTGGCGGAAAACCAGATCTTGAATTGTATGATTCAACCATTTCGTCAATCAATCCCGATGATAAAGTAGCTCTGGCACGTAGTGTTGGAGAAGAAATATTAGGCAAGAACGATCGCATCATTTCGGTGAACAGCAATTATAACGATGGAGAATACTTCGGATATTCTATCACCAGCAATGGCTTCGAAGGTAATACGAAGACAAGTTATTGCGGATTAAATTCATCGGTGGCCATTCGTGGTGAAGGTGAAGCGCGTCCTTCGGCAGGCTGGAGTGAGTCATCGGCATTCTTCAATAAACTTCCTAAAGACGGAATAGGCGAGATTGCTTTGCAGCGTGCATTGAATAAAATCGGACAGAAAAAGATTCAGTCTGGTAAATATACCATGATTATTGAACCACGCCGTGCCAGTCAGGTACTTAACCCTTTGTTCAGCGCACTTTACGGTTCGGCTATTCAGCAAAAGAATTCGTTCCTGATGAATAAGCTTAACGAGCAGGTTGCTTCACCGAAGTTGACATTGATTGATGAGCCTCATCTGGTAGGCGCCCGCGGTGCCCGCTATTTCGATTATGAAGGTGTTGCTACAACCCGTCAGCCTATCTTCGAAGAAGGTGTGTTGAAGACTTTCTTTATCGATACTTACAATGCAAATAAATTAGAGGTAGATCCTACGATAAGCGGTCCGTCTCTGCTTGTTACTGCGATGGGTGATAAAGACCTTGACGGTATCATTAAAGACGCCGATACTGCCATCTGGGTAACCGGCTTCAACGGAGGTAACTGCAACAATTCGACAGGTAATTTCTCGTATGGTGTGGAAGGTTTCCTTATTGAAAACGGTAAGGTTACTCAACCTATTTC
>CAMTOS010000105.1 GCA_947074195.1 uncultured Bacteroides sp. | reverse complement strand
GATCTGAGATCACGAGAAACGCGATAGCAATGCACCGGAAAATAGTGAGTTTGGTTCTTTTATTCATAATTTATTTAAATATAGTTTGTCTCTTAAAACAAAGATAAAATGTTATTTCGCAGGCTTGAATAAATACATCGAATAAATAATTGCAATAAGCGAAATAGCGGTTATCATCTTATAAATCCAATAAACTTTGCCCCAAATGATAAATGAAATACCGAAACAAAGAAGAAATATAAAACATATTACTATTAAGTTCTTTGATAAACTATTTTCGCTGAACGTAATAGCCTCTTTCTTATTAAATAACGCTATAATCATTCCAAGACCTGAAAACCGGAGTGCTATAGAGAGAAATTTTGGCTCGACAAATATCGAGCAAAGCAATAAGGCTATTGCTACCCCTCTGAAAACATTCAATTTTGTTTTTTCGTTCATTACATTAAAGAATTTAAGATTATAGATAAAGTCGATAAATACGGTGAACAAACCAGCCGAGGATTATAATCAGAATGCCTAAAAAGAGTTTCAGAAACAGATTCCCACTAAGTATAATAATGCCGGTTATTCCAGCGACTATAGTTGTCATGAGAAAAAAGCTGACTAAATTCATGAATATACTCTGATTCAGAATCATCGTCCTGCTCTTTCTGCGTGATAAAGAGATAAATAATACAACACCTGTGGCAAACAGAAAGACAAACATAAATGAACCCAGTTCATTGCGCGCAGCACATAAAAAAGGAACGAAGGTTAATAGTTCGTATAGAGCCAATTTACCGGATTTCTTTCGTTTAGGCATAGAATGATTTAATTTTAGTGATTGGCCAAAACAAGAGTATGACAAAAATTATGGCTAAACCTTTGGTAATCGGATTGCCTAAATTGAACGCAAAAGATAAAGAGGCGGCAATCAGAAAATAGATACCGAAATAGAGCAGATTCATCGACAGACTTTGTTTTATAATGACTGTTCTTTCGCGTTTAGTTAAGATAGAAGTCAAAAAGGGAATTGCTGAGAAAAGAAAAAAAGAAGAAAGAAATCGACTTGTGTCGATAAATAAAGAAATTGCAAAAAGGAATAAACCTAATGCCGCAACGACATAAATTTTCGTTTTTTCATTCATAGCCGTAAAGTTATAAGATATAGAGATAATAAGGGATAAAGAAAGAGAAAAGCAAGGGGTTATTCCAACCCCTCGAGCAATCTTTTGATAACTACAGTCGCAGATATTTCGCGATTGGCAGCTTCGGGTATAACGATAGACTGCGCACTTTCAATGACATCATCGGTCACAATCATATTACGACGTACCGGTAGACAGTGCATGAAATATGCATCATCGGTAATGCCCATCTGACGTTCGCCAACGGTCCAGCTACGGTCAGTGCTCAGAATCTTGCCGTAATTGTCGCCACTATAAGCAGCCCAGTTCTTGGCATAGATAAAGTCGGCACCTTCAAAAGCTTTCATCTGATCGTACTCCACTTTGGCATTGCCCACAAATTCAGGAGCCAGCTCATAGCCGTGCGGGTGGGTAATCACAAAGTCGTAATCGGCAGCGTTCATCCATTCGGCAAACGAGTTAGGTACTGCCTGAGGAAGTGCTCTTGGGTGAGGCGCCCAGGTCAAAACCACTTTAGGACGTGGTTTGCGCTTATATTCTTCGATGGTGATAAAGTCGGCAAAGCTCTGCAACGGATGGCGGGTAGCCGCTTCCATAGAGAACACCGGACGGCCCGAATATTTGATGAACTGATTGATAATGGTTTCGCTGTAATCGAATTCACGGTTCTCGAACTGAGCAAACGAGCGCACACCAATGATGTCGCAATAGCAACCCATCACCGGGATAGCCTCTAACAGGTGTTCCGGCCGATCGCCATCCATTATCACACCGCGTTCGGTTTCCAGCTTCCAGGCCCCCTGATTGATATCGAGCACCATTACATTCATGCCCAGATTCATGGCCGCTTTCTGTGTGCTGAGTCGGGTACGCAGACTTGAATTAAAGAAAATCATCATCAACGTCTTGTTGCGTCCTAATTCTACATATTTAAAACGGTCTTTTTTGATCTCCAACGCTTCTGCAAGTGCCACTTTTAAGTCGCCTATATCTTGCACACAGGTAAACTTCTTCATCTTTTTCTTGAGTATAAATTACATTTCGTTATAGGATGGCAAGCCATCATTGTAACCCGAAAGATACGTACTTTGCGCCAAATAATCCTGATTATTGGCGTAAATAAATAGTACACTACCCTCTTTTACTGTATTTATAACCGATTTTGTAATAGACAAAGGGATGGCCGGACAGCCCAGACTACGGCCCAGACGTCCTCCGGGAGCGATATTAGCCGGATTGGCATAGGGAGCGCCATGCATTACGATGGCACGTTCGCGGGCGCGGTCATTGACACCTTTTTCAAGACCATCGAGCACCAGCGAATAGCCGTTTTTGCCCTGATAAGTATTTTCTGTGAGATAGAATCCGAGTGAGCTTTGGTAAGAACCTACTTTATTAGAGAATGAAGTAGCATAGTTTTCGCCACTGTTGCGGCCGTGAGAGACTACCGTTTTATGAAGCAATTTCTTGTTCTTCATATCGAGCACGAACATACGCTCTTCGGTAGAGGGTTTGGTGAAATCGATCACCGTTAGTATCTCCTTGCGCTTGCCGTCGATCTTTTCGTAGCCTTCCACAGCCTGACGAAACGCCATGTAACCCACAACACCTTCGAGCTGCATTTCTTCGTACAGCAAATCGGCCGCAGGAGCTTCCACCACTTGGGCAGGAGTTTCTGCAACTACAGGTTCGTTACTTTTTGTTACCGGTGATACTAAAAATGGAATAATAGATATAAGAAAAATAAATAAGGTTTTCTGCATGTTAATCATCTGATTTATAAATGCAAAGGTAACATATCTATTATTCCAAAACAAAGATTATCGATTCATTAACAGGGGCCCACTCGTAAATAAACTTCGCATGAGAGGTGGCATTGCGCACGCACATATGCGATCTGGGTATAGTTCCAAGCGTCTGGCTATACTCTATAATGCCCGTCTGTGGCACGTTTGTGGGCACTCCGTGTATGTATCCGCCATTGCAAAAACGATTGGCATAAGGGGCAAATCCACCGGTCTCCTGCGAGCCATCTTTCAGGAAGATCATTTTAACCTTTTTTTCCTGTAAAAGATACAATCCCAGGGGAGTACGTTGTGAATAAGGAGGTGAGTTCTTGCCGGTTGTGGCAGGATTCATGCTTCGGACCACCCATTGACCGCGACCGGTATTCTCCATCGAAGCGATGTTCTGATTGTGGCGGTCGATGGCCACTACCTTCTTAAAACGGGTGATGCTGTCGGGAATGAGTTTGACATATTTGAGGGGGACATACCATGTGCCTCCGGTATAAGCGGGAGCTACTTTCACAAAGCTTCCCACCTGTTCGAGGTAGCGCACAGGCTCTCCGTCGCGACCATAAATTTCGGGCTGAAGGGTATCGGTAAGCAGATAAAGGGGCACAGACTGATAACGCTGCACACCAAGGGTGTCGGTGACACGGTTATATTTATTGCGCTCAAAGCGCTTTACTAAAGGCGCTTCGCCATTGCGGTTCTTATAATTCTGCAAAATGGCCCACTGCGCCTCTTCGTTCGAGATATTCTCCACATTGGCCAGCTGCACCTTTATCTTATCCCACTGAAAACACCGGGTAGTGTCTTTGTAAGGATAAACATCGTCCAGCGTATACTTATCGTAGAGTAACTCTTTCGTTAAGTGAATGTCACCGGCAGTTAACAGCTGCGATTTCTCAATCTCAGCAATCGTTTTTTGCACACTTGCCGGGTCAAGTCCTCCGATACCGGCATAATAAGGAGGAGGACTGTTTCCTTGTTGCTGACTAAAGCCGCTGCTGCACCACACAAGGAAAAAAATCAGTAAGTAAGGTTTAGGTTTCTTCATTTCATTCTAATCTGTCCGTCACCCCCGACGACCCACTTATACGAGGTGAGTTCTTCGAGGCCCATAGGCCCCCGGGCGTGAAGCTTTTGAGTACTAATACCTATCTCTGCACCCAAACCAAACTGCGCTCCGTCGGTAAAGGCTGTCGAGACATTGTGGTAGACGCACGCTGCATCTACTAACTTAGTAAACAACACAGATTTATCTTTGTTTTCGGTAATAATGCACTCACTGTGCTTAGAGCTATATTGTGCGATATGTTTTAACGCTTCTTCAATACTTTCAACGGTTTTTATAGCCATTTTATAGTCCAGAAACTCTGTGCCGAAGCTCTCACTGTCAGCGTGTTTCAGCAAACCGGCAGGATATTTTCCATCCAGCGCCTCATAAGCTTTCTCATCGGCATAAATAATGACATCGCTCGCTTGTAACTTCTTGCAGAGTTCAGGCAAATCGGAAAGGCGGGTTTCATCGATTATCAGACAATCCAGCGCATTGCACACACTCACCCGTCGTGTCTTGGCATTGTTGATGATCTCCGCTCCTTTCTTTACATCTCCGTACTCATCAAAATAGGTATGGCAAATACCTGCGCCGGTTTCGATCACCGGAATGGTGGCATTCTCGCGTACATAATTAATCAGACTACTGCTGCCGCGTGGAATGATGAGGTCGACATAGCCGTTGGCGTGAAGCATTTCGTGCGTTGCCTCTCTGTCGGGCGGAAGTAGTTCTACCACACTGGTATCCACATCGAAGCGGGCCAGCACCTGCTTAATGATGCTGACAATGGCACGATTCGAAGCATCGGCATCACTACCCCCTTTCAGCAGGCAGGCATTGCCGCTCTTCAGACAAAGCGAGAAGACATCGAAACTTACATTGGGGCGGGCTTCATAGATGATACCAATCACTCCGAAAGGCACACTGATTTTGGTGAGCGTCATCCCATTGGGGCGAGTGGTTTCGCAAAGTACACGTCCCAGGGGTGAAGGCAGCAAAGCCACATTGCGCATATCGGCAGCAATACCGGAAATGCGGTCGGCTGTCAGCTTCAAACGGTCGTACTTAGGATTCTCCGGCTCCATTCGGGCCAGGTCTTTGGCATTCTCGGCAAGAATATAATCCTGCTGCGCCACAGCCTCATCGGCTACAGCATTGAGTATATCGTTTATCTTTTCATCGCTTACGGCAACAAGCGTACGGCCAGCCTGGCGCACGGCTTCGAATGTATCTTTGTATTTCATCTGTTCGGTGAGATTAGGAGGATGATTATTCTATATATAAGTAATCGTAGTGCACAATGGCTTTCTTGCCATGTTGCCCCATGTTCTGACGGGCCTGCGGGGCATCACAGTTGACTTTCCCCACGCCGATGGCTTGTCCGTTATGATCGATGATGCGGACAATATCGTCTTTCTCGAATTCGCCGACTACATCGACAATGCCGATGGGCAGAATGCTCGCGGCTTTTTCGGAGTTGATGACTTCGGTGGCGCACTGGTTAATGTGTAGTTCGCCTTTGGCAAAACCATCGCTGTGTGCAATCCATTTCTTGATGCTCGAAACGGGTGTCTCCGAGGGAATGAAGCGGGTGCAAATGGTTTTATCGGGGTGCATCAACAAATCGATCAGGATGTTATCGCGCTTTCCGTTGGCAATAATCACACGGATGCCTTCATCGGCCACCTTGCGGGCTATGTTAGTTTTGGTCAGCATACCACCACGACCAAAGCCGGAGCGTGTGGCCTGAATATAATCCGAGAGGTCTTTACCCTGCTCTATTTCGCGAATGACTTCGGAAGCCGGATCAGTTGGCGAGCCGTTGTAGATGCCATCGATATTGCTGAGGATAATCAGTGCCTGTGCATCCATCATCGAAGCAATGAGTCCGGACAATTCGTCATTATCGGTAAACATCAGTTCGGTAACCGATATGGTATCATTCTCATTGACAATAGGTATGACGCCACTCTGTAGCATCACCGTCATACAGTTCTTCTGATTCAGATAATGGCGGCGGGTAGAGAAGTTTTCTTTGGTAGTAAGCACCTGACCAACACAAATGCCATAATCCCGAAACAGTTCGTAATAGCGGTTGATGAGCTTGACCTGACCGATGGCCGAGAAAAGCTGTCGCTGATCTACACTGTCTAATTTGCGCGAAGCAGTCATCTCACTGCGCCCTGAAGCAACGGCTCCCGAGGAGATCAGAATGACTTCGAGCCCTTTTTTATGAAGAAATGCAATCTGATCGACCAGCGCCGACATACGGGTCACATCGAGTGTTCCGTCGGGACGTGTAAGTACATTACTTCCTATCTTAATGGCAATACGTGTAAGTTTCTCTTTCATTTTCATAACGATTTGTCACAACAAAGATAGATATTTTATATATACTGTAAGTAAAAGAGAAGGTAAAAAAGCAAAGCCCCGGCTACTGAAAGGGTTTATTTTCAGTAGCCGGGGCTTGTATGCAGATATCAGATTGCGTAAAGAAAGACTACAATTGTGTCTCTCCTTCGATATAATTCTCCATGAAAAGATTCTCGCCATCGAACACAGCATACGAGAAATAGTTGATCCAGTCGCCCAGAATAATGATGCGCGAAGTGGCACTCAGCATCAGATCGAGTTCGATGTGGCGGTGTCCGTAGATAAAGTAATTGATATCGGGATGCGATTTCAGATAATCTTTGGTATAAAGGATAAGATGCTCTTTATCCTCGCCCATATAATCGGGTTCTTTCCCGTCTACACGCTTCATACGGCTGTGTTTGGCCCATGAAAGACCCAATTCGACCGTCCACCGCGGATGGATAGATGAGAATAGCACCTGCAATGTTTTACTATGAAACATACGGCGCAGCATCTTGAACTTCTTGTCGGGGTCGCCCAGACCATCCCCGTGTGCCAGATAAAACTCTTTGCCGTAAATCTCTGTGGTAATGGCTTCGCGATGCATAATCACACCACATTCGGTAGTCAGATAATCGCCACACCAGATGTCGTGATTGCCGGTAAAGAAATGTACCTCCACACCAAGGTCGGTAAGCTCGGAAAGCTTACCAAGAAAGCGTGTATATCCTTTGGGCACAACCAGTTTAAATTCGTACCAATAGTCGAACATATCTCCCAGCAGATAGACAGCAGCCGCTTTGTGCTTGATGCTATCGAGGAAATTCACCAGTCGCCTTTCCTGCGTGCGTCCGTGTTCAATGGCGCGCGAACCCAGATGGGCATCCGAAAGAAAGTAGACATTCTTCATTTTCATAGGCAAAAATATTAATAGTGAGGTCGGTTATCTGGTTTGCTTTTACAGGTGTTTACAGGAATCCGAGTTCGAGTTTGGCCTCTTCAGACATCATGTCTTTGTTCCACTCCGGCTCGAATACCAGGTTGATGGTCGATGATTTCACACCTTCCACACTTTCCACACGCTGGCGCACATCTTCCATAATGAAATCGGCCGCCGGACAGTTGGGTGCAGTCAGGGTCATATCAATCGCTAAATCGCCTTCATCGTTCAGGTCGATTTTATAGATTAGTCCAAGATCGTAGATGTTCACCGGAATTTCAGGGTCGAACACTGTTTTGATCATTTCGACAATTTTCTCTTCTTGTTCAAACTTTGTCATATCGCTATCAGTTTAGTTTTGGCAAATATAGAAAGAATATTCAAATCAAGCCCTCATCGGCAAAGCTGTAATAACAGCTTTCACTAACTATAACATGGTCAATTAGCCGGATGTTCATCGTTCCCGAAGCTTTGCGCAAACACTCGGTCACCGCTTTATCTTCGTTGCTGGGCTTGCAGTTGCCCGATGGATGGTTGTGAACTGCCGCAATCTGGGTGGCATGTTTCAGTAAGGCTTCGCGAAGCACCGGACGGACATCGACTACTGTTCCGGCAATGCCACCTATGCTGATTCGCATCTTATCGATGACCTTTCCGGCCTGGTTGAGTAATAAAACCCAGAACTCCTCCAGCGGTAAATCGCGCATAATGGGGTGAAAGAGTTTGTAGATGTCCTGCGAGCACCGAATAGCCACACGTTCTTCTACATCCTGCACCGTACGGCGCCGCCCCAGTTCGAGAGCCGCCATAATGGTGATGCTCTTTGCAGGACCCATGCCTTTATATTGCGAGAATTCATTGACACCCCAGCGGCCCAGATTGTTCAGGTTATTCCCACAATCCATCATCAGCCGGCGCATCAGTTCTACAGCTGTTTCTTCGGTGTTGCCTGAACCCACCAGAATAGCCAGCAGTTCGGCATCGCTGAGGGCCGACGCCCCCTTGACCATCATCTTTTCGCGTGGCCTGTCATCTTCGGCCCACTGATTGATGGTTAATTTCTTTACGTTTTCCATATCGATTCTTATCGTGATTTATTTATAAAAGTTCTTCTTGAAGGCTTCGAATTCGTCGCGCCCTAATACACATCGTCGCCACCATGCCGTGAGGAAACCGCTGCCATAACCTATCAGCTGTATAAAGGAAGCGGCAATGGCGTATATACCGATAAGCAGACTTCGATTCTGAACCGATGCATCGATGCAAACCAGTAGTGCATAGGCAAGAATGGGCAGCCAGAACCACGGGCAGAAGAAGCCGATAATAAAGAGTGTTGCGACTCCCAGCGTGAAGCAGGCCGGAAGCAGGTGGACTAACTTTAATGTTCCGGGATGGCGTTTGGTTAGATTAATGCGTGCAATACCCGAATTGTAGACTTGCTTAAAGAATTTCTTCAAATCGGTACGCCGTTTATGATAAACCCACGCTCCCGGGAAAAGGCGGCACTGATAGCCTGCATCGAATATGCGGATGCTGAAATCGATATCTTCGCCAAAGCGCATGGCCGAAAAACCATTCAGCGCATGATATGCCTCACTGCGAACCCCCATATTGAAGCTTCGGGGATAGAATTTATCGAGCTTCTTTTTGCCGCCACGTATACCTCCCGTGGTAAAAAAAGAGGTCATCGAGTAGTTGATGGCTTTCTGCATCGGTGTAAAAGAATGGTGCGCACGGTCGGGACCGCCAAATGCATCGGCCGGCTGACGCTGAATCTCTTCATCGACTTCTTTCAGATAACCGGGTGGCAGAATACAGTCTGAATCGAGTATAATCAGGTATTCGCCTTTACTTCGCTCAGCCCCGTAATTGCGCGATTGCCCCGGACCGGAGTTTGGTTTGGCATAATAATGAATATCGAGTACGGAAGTAAACCTTTCGACCACATCGCGACAGGGCACCGAAGAGCCATCTTCTACCACTATCACTTCAAAATCTTTTAACGTTTGGTTTGTCAGACTTTGCAGCAGTTCTTCAACTTCATCCGGACGGTTATATACAGGTATAATCAGCGAATATTTCATTACAGGCTATATCATTATTAATGTGTAATTGCAAATATACAAGCAATCGGGAGAAGAAAGAGGTAAATCTGTTAAAAAACACCTGCAAAACAATGACAAAGAGGGAGATATTAAAGCCAAAAACCTTTGCTTTTACATTTATTAGGAATACTTTTGTAATATATTCATCTATAACAAAACAAAAACTGATAAAATATTGAGATCATAATTCTTAATTATCATCTATACAATATTGCGGTTGCATTGCCGCCAATCCCAATCGGCATCGGACAGATGCAAAGTGAATCTGTCTGCATCGAAACAAATATGGCTGTGAAGTCATCGCATACTATCCGTCTACATCAACCGGATAGTATGCCTGCCATTTATTCTAATTTAAAACTAAAACTTATGAAATTAAAACTACTTTTCTTACTAATCTTTATCTCTTCAACACTCTGTGCACAGAACAGATCGGTGCAGATTTCGTTGAATTTTAATGTGCAGATATCCGAGGATTCAGGCATTGACCCATCTACTATGATTGTTACAATCTCGGGTGGTGAAATAATCAACAGCTTCGAATGGGATGAGGAGAACAACTTATTAAGCGGATTGATTAATGTTTCGCCTAATACGCATTTAAACTATAGTATTGCATCTCCTGATAATACGATAAACATTAATGGTTATAAAGTAACGGAGGCGAATATTTCAAACGGAGACTCTATGACTGTAGATATACACCTGACAGATGTATATAAGGTAACTTTTGAACTGACCGAGGCGGATTGTGAGTTTACCATTGGTTATATTAATGCTTCCGACCAGAAGCCGGTTTATACCGACCAGTGGGTTTATACAAACGTATTAAATGGTGTTACCTATCTGTGGAATGGCAATTATACTGTGACGCCTTATGTAACGAAAAATGGCAGTCAGGCCTATTGTGAGAATATAGACTTTGAAGTAAACGGTGCGCAGTGCAATTTTGAAGTTCCTGTTGATTTCAGTAAGTTGTTTCTCGTGACCTTTACTCTCGAAGATATCGAAGGCAATCCGATGACAGGTGCAAGTATAACTCTTAATGATCTCAATTTTAATCAACTGCTCGATGAAGCCGGAAAAACCTCTTTTTATCTGCCCAATGGTCCATATAATTATGCACCACAAATAAATAATACATACTGGAAAAGTCTTGCTGCAGGATTTTTCAATATTGAAAGCTCTCCGTTATCCATAAAATATTCTTTTAAAGATGAAGGCTGGAATAAAATGACCTTCCTGATAGAAGATATAGATATGATTTATACCAACCTTTCATTATCGACGATTGGAGGAAGCACGTACAGCGAATATTATAAAGGTGCATCGGGCGATGATGGTAAAACGATGGAAGTCATAGCACCGGCAGGTGAGTATAAATACAATGTATGGGTAAGAGATAAGAATTTTAAGACTTATCCGGCTCTCGAAGGGAGTTTAAATCATACTTCGCCAACCACTACTGTCCTATCTTTTGCAAATAGCAATTTCATATCGACTTCCTTTACTTATAAGAACAGACCTGCCGGAAGTTCTCTCAACGCATATTCTCTTGAACTCATCAAAAACGGGCAGTTAATTTCACAATATTCCGGCAATAATCCGTCGTGTTTACTAACGCCGGGTAAATATGATTATATCTGCACCTATAATGAAAGCTATGTGCTGACTACCGGTAGTTTCGAGATTGAAGAAGGAGAAAGCAGCAAACAAGTTAGTATTGATGTTGGATCGTCGGCAGTAACTTTTAGTGTCAGTATTGAAATAAAAAACAGACCTGCCGAGCTTTTAAATAAATGGCTGACTTTTTCGCTGATCAATGAAGCCGGAATTGCCATAGGCCAGTATTCCATTCCGGGTTATTCTAATCAGATGAGTAGTTCGATCAGGATACCTAAAGGGAAATATCACTTTGCATTCAGCGATTATATTGCCGGAGCCGATGAATCTTCTTTTATCATCGATTCGTCATTCGAAACAAATGTTACAAAGAATTATCAGTCTATACAGTTAGATTTCAACAATGTAGGGAAAGCTACATTCGACTTTGATTTGATTCCGGGCATGGATCTTAGCAGAGGTTATTTTACAGAAGATGGAGTTTTAAGATATGAAGTCACCGCTTCGGGGAATACGACTCTGACCTATTTTGCTCCTGCGGGTGATTATGGCTTTAGA
>CAMTOS010000104.1 GCA_947074195.1 uncultured Bacteroides sp. | reverse complement strand
GCTTGCATCTACTCCAAAATGGGAGAGCAGGAGCAGGCGTTAGACTATCTGAAGCAAACTCTGGAGCGTGGTTATTCGAGTTTCAGACACATACGCCGCGACCGCGATTTTACGGGTCTGCACGATATTCCGGCCTTCCACGAAATGTTAGATCACTACGAGCAACTCTTTAATGCCCGCGAAAAAGCCGCGACGACTGATTATACAGAACAAATTGCCGAAGTGCCTTTTACCCGCGAAAAGGGCGTGTTCAAGGTGAATTGCAACATCAATAATCTGCCGCTGTATTTCATTTTCGATACAGGTGCCAGCGATGTCTCCATATCGACTGTAGAGGCTACGTTCATGCTGAAAAACAATTATCTGTCGTCGGAAGATGTCATCGGAAAGCAAAATTTCATGACAGCCACAGGTGAAATCAGTGAGGGCACGGTGGTCAATCTGCGCAACGTGAACTTCGGCGGCATGGACCTGAGCAATGTCCGCGCATCGGTAGTGAAGAGTCAGAACGCCCCTTTACTGCTTGGTCAATCGGTTTTATCGCGACTGGGCAAAATAGAAATCGACAACGAAAAGAAAGTATTGAAAATTTATTATAAAGTGCAACAGTGATTTTTTTGCTGATGTTAACCCATCTCTGTCGAACATAATGGCTTAAATGTAGTTTTTATGAAATGACGCTGTGCGTTTTATATATAATTCGTTAAAAAGATTGGGTTAAAATCCCCGAGAACATCTATTTTTGCGATATGCAAGAAAATAAGAATACAAAAAATACAAAACTCAGCAGATGGATGGCTTTCGCTGTAATTGCCATTCTGTTATACTCATGTGCCAGCATTGGCCGTCCGGATGGCGGTGCATACGACGAAACTCCGCCGGTATTTGTGCGCAGTACGCCCGCTTACAACGAAACCAATGTTTCGCGTAAGAAGATGACGCTGGAATTCGACGAATACATTAAGCTCGAGAAGGCCAGCGAAAAGGTGGTGATTTCGCCTCCGCAGGTGCAGATGCCCGAAATCAGCGCCATGGGAAAGAAGATACACATCAATCTGCTCGATACACTGCAGGACAATACTACTTATACCGTCGATTTCTCGGACGCTATTGTAGACAATAACGAAGGCAATCCGCTTGGAAATTTCACCTTCTCATTCTCTACCGGCGAAGTGCTCGACACCATGGAAGTAAAAGGAACACTGCTCGAAGCATCGAACCTCGAACCCATCAAGGGTTTGCTTGTGGGGCTTCACAGCAACCTCGAAGATTCGGCTTTCACGTCGATTCCTTTCAGTCGTGTGGCGCGTACCGACAGCCGTGGTAAGTTTACCATTAAAGGGATAGCTCCCGGAACATATCGCATCTTCGCACTGGAAGATAAAGATCAGAACTTCTACTTTTCTCAGAAAAGTGAGAAGATCGCCTTCCTCGATTCTGTGATTGTGCCCACAGCCGAACAGCGTACCCATATGGATACCATCTTCCGCGATTCGCTGACCATCGACACTATCTTTCCACACAGCTATACACATTATCTTCCCGATGATATCATACTCCGTGCATTTACCGAAGATTTCAGTTCGCAGTATCTGGTAAAGAACGAACGACTGACATCAGAGAAGTTTTCATTCTTCTTTGCCGATAAGGCCGACAGTCTTCCAATTCTTAAAGGTTTGAACTTTGATGAGAGTGATGCGTTTATTATAGAAAAGAATCCGCGAAACGATACCATTCATTACTGGATTAAGGATTCGCTGCTCTACCAGCAAGATACGCTTCGTTTAAGTCTGACCTATCTTTATACTGACACAGCCAGCCTGTTGGTACCCCGTACCGATACGCTGAATCTGGTGGCGCGTGCAAAGAAAGGGGCACAAACCGAAACGAAAAAGAAGAAAAGCCGTAAGAAAGGTGCCGAAGAAGAGGAGGAAGAAGAAGAGACTGTCTTCCTTGAGATGAACGCCAATGTGCCCGGCAATATGGATGTGTATGGTATGGCATCGTTCGTGTTTAAAGAACCTGTAGTGGCGTTTGATACATCGATGGTGCACCTGAAAATGAAGGTTGATACTCTATGGAACGAAGTGCCTTATGTCTTTGCGCAAGATACACTAAACATCATGAAATATAATCTCTATACTGATTGGGATTTTGCCCAGGAGTATCAGTTAGAGGTCGATTCAGCGGCTGTTACAGGTTTGTATGGTTTGCATACCGATGCGGTGACAAAGGGTTTCAAGATTAAGAAAGAAGATGAATATAGCAATATATTCTTCAATATACGCGGTGCAGATGAGTCGGCTTTTGTCGAACTCCTTAGTCCGCAAGACAACGTGGTAAGACGTGTGAAGGTGAAAGACGGAACAGCCGATTTCTACTTCCTGAGTCCCGGTAAATATGGTGCCCGCCTGGTGAACGATACCAACGGAAACGGGCAGTGGGATACCGGGAATTATGAAGAAAATCTGCAACCCGAAGAGGTATTTTACTATCCTCTGCTTCTGGAACCTAAAGCTAACTGGGATTTAAATCAAGATTGGGATATAATGGGCTCGACGTTAGACAGACAGAAGCCCGATGATATGAAAAAACAGAAACCAGATGAAGAGAAAAAGAAGAAAACCAGAAACACTAACCGCAAATAGCCGAGGCTATGTGAGGGTTCTGCTTTTATTAGTTGTGTCGCTTTTCCTGTCAGTACAGGCAAAAGCGCAGTGCCAGGCCATTAATACGGCCTTCTCTCCGGGAGAACAGTTAACCTTTAATTTGTATTACAACTGGAAATTTATCTGGATTAAAGCCGGAACAGCTACGCTCGATATTGCCGGTGTTCAGTACAATGGTGAACCAGCTTATCAGATGTCGTTACTATCGGTGACCAGCAAACGAGTGGATCTTTTCTTTCGCATGCGCGATACCATTACAAGTATCTTCACTGAAAGCATCGAGCCGCTTTATTACCGTAAAGGTGCTGTCGAAGGCAAACGCTACACGGTAGACGAAGCCTGGTTCAACTATGAAAACGGCGAGACCATTGTGAAACAGAAACGATTATATCAAAACGGTCAGATGCTGGAAACAACCAGCCAGGACACGCTTTGTGTATACGATATGCTGAGTGCCCTTGCCAGTGCACGCTCATTCGAAACGGCTGGAATGACAGAGGGGCAATCTATCATCATTCCGATAGTGACGGGCAAGAAAATTGTGAATGAAACGCTGATCTATAACGGAATGAAAGATACGAAAGCCGACAACGGGCATACCTATCGGTGCCAGGTCTTCACTTTCTCTGAAATCAATAACCAGACCGGGCAAAATGAACCAGTGCTGCGATTCTATATCACCGATGATCAGAACCATCTGCCCGTTCGTCTGGACATGTATCTCAACATCGGTTCGGCCAAAGCCTATCTAAGTGCGATGGAAGGCGTGAAATATCCGCTCACCTCTCAGGTAGACTAAAAGGTACGGTTTTATCAGTACGGAAAACCCCCGATTCAAAAGTAGCCACAAGCTCTCCATTCTGGTTGGTAATATCCACCTGATAAAAGGCTGTGCTGCGGCCAATATAACGTTCGCGCGCTTCTGCAGTAAGAACGTCGCCTGCACCACTGCCTCTGAAAAAAGAAATATTTGCCGACTGCGAAAAAGCCAGTTGTCCGTGTGAGTTGGCAGCTGCGGCAAGCGCCAGATCGGCCAAAGTAAATATAGCACCTCCTTGCGTACGGTTTCCCGCATTGAGGTGCTCTTCTTTTATCAGCAGGCGTGTTTTGCTATAACCCTCGCCAATCTCTATTAACTCCACGCCGTTGCCGGTAGCAAACAGGTCGTGTGCGAAGAATTCATTTGGTGTCATCTCAGTATTTTTGTTTTAGTTTCTCACAAAATTAACAATAATGCGAAACTTTGTAAACAATATCACCGCTAATCCGTTCTATATACAGATGCTTTTCAAGGTTAGTTATAACAAATACTGATTTGTTCAGCACATAATATAAATTTTGATAGTTTTTCATACTTCCCCGTTCAGGCTGCGATAGTTTGGACGGGGAGCTTTGTGTTTGGGTCAAATGTTAAGTTTCTGCAAACGTTTCCACTCATATTTATACTGATTTACAAATAAATAATTGTGGAGAAGTTAAGAATTGTCCACATTTGTACTACAGTTTTAAAAATAAGGATTTACAAAATACAACACGTTCAGAAGATTAGATTCAACAAAGTGTTTTCATGAATTAAGTAGATTGAAAAATCATGGATTTGATACGTAGGTATGGGTTAAGTTTCTTAATGGCAAATTATTTTGGGTATGGTTATTTTGAATTTTGGAGGATAATAAAGCGTTGATCACCCTTTATTATCCTCTTTTTGTTTATCTTCCCTTTTTCACAAACATTCCCCTCACTTCGATGGTTATAATAATAGAGTGCAAGACTTCTTGCAAGCTCTATGTGTTACCTTATAATATCGCAAACCTATGAAGAAACTAAGTATCTGCCTGGTGCTGATGTGGTGTATCTGCTCCATTATCAGTGCACAAAAACCGGTGAAAGGCGAGAAGAACAATCCGCAGAAAACGTATGAAGAATATGTCGTATTGCTCAGAAACGGCGATACTAAGATAGATTATACCGATTTTCGTCACAGCTATCATGCCAGCAACAAAATCATGCGGCAGCTGCGAAAACAAGGTGAGTTAAAGGCCGAACTGAATGGTCATCTGGAAGGAGAGAAAATGCCTGAAGCTATAGAAACGCTCCATAAATTGCTCGACATCGATTTTACTAACATCGAAACGCACATCATGCTATCCAGTATTTATGAATATACCGGTAAAGATGCCAAGAGCAATCATCACAACGAAATTGCGATGGGTCTGCTGGAGTCGATTATGGGAAGTGGTGACGGGAAATCGCCCGAAACGGCATGGAAAGTCATACAAGTACCCGAAGAATATATGATACTGCTCATCCTGGGGGCAAAACCTGTGCAACAATCACTTACCAACACCGAACCAGTGTGCGATATGATTGAAGCAACCATCGATGGACAGACTTATACCTTTTACTTTGATATTTCGAAAGTGATGGAGCTGTACGCCCGCGATTAATACTTCTCTATACCTTATATAATAACTGCTCTACTACATCCGGATAATAGCGGTATTCCAGCTGATGCACCCGTTCGGCTACATCAGAAGAAGTATCTGTGGGGTAAACGGGGCACTCTGCCTGGAAGATAATGCTTCCCTCATCATAATGCTCGTCTATATAATGAATAGTAATGCCCGTGTGGGTTTCGCCAGCGTCAATAACGGCCTGATGAACGCGGTCGCCATACATGCCTTTGCCACCGAACTTCGGTAAAAGGGCAGGGTGGATATTTACAATATGGTGGGGGTAAGCGTGTAGCAGGTTAAGAGGTATGCGGAGCAGGAATCCGGCCAGCACAATAAAGTCGATATCTTCTTCGTGCAGCGCTTTGAGTATTGCCTCACCTGTTTTCCATTGGTCGTTTGCAAATACTTTGCATAGTATTCCCATCTTCTCAACACGGTCTATTACGCCCGCATCGGCTTTATTGGTTAGTACAAGAACAACTCTGCCACTCTCGGACTTATCAAAATAAGTGATCAGGTTTTCGGCATTCGAACCGTTTCCTGAAGCAAAAACAGCGATTCTCTTTCCCATAATTATTCTTATTGTATGCACAAAAGTTTATAAAATGCGCAAAATCCTGCATTTAATTCGCCAAATATTTGGCTAACACGATAAATATACATTTCTTTGCACCGCAAAATTAAAGAAATAAAACTATTTATTCATTAAAATCTAAAAGTTATGTCTGATATTGCATCAAGAGTAAAAGAAATTATCGTTGAAAAATTAGGTGTAGAAGAATCAGCTGTTAAGAACGACGCAAGCTTCACAAATGATTTAGGAGCAGACTCTCTTGACACAGTAGAGCTTATCATGGAATTCGAAAAAGCTTTCAACATCACTATTCCAGATGATCAAGCTGAAAAAATCCAGACTGTAGGCGACGCTGTTAGCTACATCGAAGAACGCGTTAAATAATCGGACTTCCCAAGTATGGAATTAAAAAGAGTTGTAGTAACAGGTCTTGGCGCCATTACTCCTATTGGCAACACTGTCCCTGAATTTTGGGAAAGTCTTGTGAATGGGGTTAGCGGAGCCGGACCTATTACTCTATTTGACGTATCCAAATTCAAGACCCAGTTTGGTTGTGAAGTGAAAGACTTCGACCCGACAAAATATATGGACCGCAAGGAGGCCCGTAAGATGGACCGTTATACTCAGTTTGCTATGGCTGTAGCAAAAGAGGCGGTTGAAGACTCAGGCCTTGACCTTGAAAAAGAAGACAGAACACGTATTGGTGTAATCTTTGGCGCTGGTATCGGCGGACTCAGAACTTTCGAAGAAGAAATAGGTAACTATTTTCTGAATCAGGATAAGGGTCCACGTTTCAATCCGTTCTTCATCCCTAAGATGATTTCGGATATCGCAGCAGGTCAGATTTCTATCATGTACGGTTTTCATGGTCCTAATTACTCTACATGCTCGGCATGTGCTACTTCGACTAATGCAATCGCTGATGCTTTTAACCTGATTCGTCTGGGCAAAGCAAACGTAATTGTATCGGGTGGTGCTGAGGCAGGAGTATCTATTTCTGGTGTTGGTGGATTTAATGCTATGCATGCCCTTTCTACCCGCAACGACGAGCCTACTAAAGCTTCACGTCCGTTCAGCGCAAGCCGCGACGGTTTCGTAATTGGCGAAGGTGGTGGCTGTTTGGTACTTGAAGAACTGGAACACGCAAAAGCACGCGGTGCGAAAATCTATGCTGAAGTTGCCGGTGTCGGTATGTCAGCTGATGCTCATCACCTTACAGCTTCTCATCCTGATGGATTAGGTGCTCGTCTTGTGATGCGTAATGCACTTGAGGATGCAGAAATGAATCCTGAAGATATTGATTATATCAACGTACACGGAACGTCTACTCCTGTTGGTGATATTTCGGAAACGAAAGCCATCAAAGAAGTATTTGGCGATCATGCGTATGATCTAAATATTAGTTCTACGAAGTCAATGACTGGTCACCTTCTTGGTGCTGCCGGTGCTGTTGAATCTATTGCCGGTATTCTGGCTATTAACAACGGTGTTATCCCTCCTACAATCAATCATGAAGAAGGAGACGATGATGAGAATATTGACTACAATCTTAACTTCACCTTCAACAAAGCGCAGGAGCGCGAAGTTAACGCTGTGCTCTCTAACACCTTTGGTTTTGGTGGTCACAACGCTTGTGTAATCTTTAAGAAATACGTAGATTAATACTGTGTTACGTAACCTATTTGATAAGATAAGACTACTTTTCCGTAAGGAAAGGTCGTCTTATCTTTGTTTTTATAAGATACTTGGATTCGTGCCTCACGACATCACGCTTTACAATCAGGCGCTGATGCACAAATCTATTTCCCAACGCACAGAAAAGGGTCGACCTATTAACAACGAACGTCTGGAGTTTTTAGGGGACGCCATTCTCGATGCGATTGTGGCTGATATTGTATTTAAATACTTCGAAGGAAAACGTGAGGGTTTTCTTACCAATACCCGCTCGAAAATTGTACAGCGCGAAACGCTGAACAAGCTTGCCGTAGAAATCGGACTTGATAAGCTCATCAAGTATTCGGCCCGCTCTTCTTCGCACAACAGTTATATGTATGGTAATGCTTTCGAGGCTTTTATCGGTGCCATCTATCTTGATCGTGGTTATCGCGATTGCAAATGGTTTATCGAGAAGAAGATCTTCGAACCATTTATCGACCTTGATAAATTGTCGCGCAAAGAGGTAAATTTCAAATCGAAACTGATTGAATGGAGCCAGAAGAACAAAGTGCAGATCTCGTTCGAACTTATTGAGCAGTGTTTTGATAAAGACAATAACCCCGTATTCCAGAGCGAAGTACTTATTGAAGGTTTATCGTGTGGTACAGGTACAGGCTATTCCAAGAAAGAATCGCAGCAGAATGCAGCCGATATGGCATTGCGCAGACTGAAAACCAGTGAATTCCGCACGAAACTCAGCGAGTTGAAAGCGGCACAGAAATCAGCTGATGCGCAACAAGTTGATACAGATATGGTCAATCCAGACTTATCAGTAGATTCTGCAGAAGAACATCTTCCTGCAGCGATTGAAACAACTGATCCGCCTATCATTGAAGATATAACTCCGGCAACGGAGAGCGAAGAAATAAAAAAGGAAACTAACGAGTAATACGGTAGTTTCCTTTTTTGCTTTGGTACTATAAAATATTATTTTCCTTCCTGAGCTTCTTCAATAGCTCTTTTAGTCTTCTCATTTGGCTCTTTATTAGGTTCTTCCATCAATACACACTCTATATTTTTATTCAAGCTTCTTTTCAAGAAACCTCTTCATATATTCAGCAATCTCAAATGCATGAGTTTCCAAAGCAAAATGACCCGAATCTATTAAATGTATTTCGGCATGAAGCAAATCCTTTTTAAATGCTTCTGCACCGGGATAGATAAACGACGGATCGTTCTTTCCCCATACAGCCAGTAATGGTGGCTGATATTTGCGCAAATACTCCTGATAAACGGGATACATGGCTACATTGGTCTGATAATCGAAAATGAGATCTGACTGGATTTCCGCTATCCCCGGACGAGACATATAAGCGATATCAAGGGTATATCCATCGGGTGCTACACGGTCTTCCTGTGTGCCGGTGAGATATTGATCTATAATTGTTTCAGGAGCAAAAGCTACCTGGTAAGATTTGCGCAATTCGGGTGTAGGATGTGTCCAGTATTCCTCACGTGCAGCCCATTTCTTACCTAACCCTTCGCGGTATACATTTCCGTTTTGCGTGATGATTGCCGTAATTCTTGCCGGATGTCTTACGGCGATACGGAAACCGATGGGGGCACCATAATCGAATACATACATGGCAAATTTATCGAGGCCGATCTTTTCGGTAAATGTTTCGATGATCTCAGAGAGCTCATGAAATGTATACGGAAATGATTTCCGATCCGGACAATCCGACTGGCCGAATCCCGGATAATCAGGCGCTACCAGATAATAATCATCGCTGAGTAGCGGAATCAGGTCTCTGAACATATGACTGGCGCTGGGAAAGCCATGGAGTAGAAGAATGGCCGGTTTCTCAGGATTACCTGCTTTACGGTAAAACACATTTACGCCATCCACCTCAATTTTGTGATAGCTTACAGGATTCGGTTCATTCATAATCAAGTTATTTTAGTCTATCCAAAGCAAACCCCCATGCGGCGTCCCTGCACGATAAGGTCGTGATCTTCGGTTACGATTTTAAGTTTTCCAGCCACATCTTTTAGTGGAACAGAGCCGATATCATCGCCATGCACAGCCACCATATGACCAAATATGCCATTGGCTATCAATTCAGTGGCATGACCTCCCAGGCGGGTAGAGAGATTGCGGTCGAATGGGGTAGGAGCGCCACCACGCTGAATGTAACCCAGTACGGTTTCGCGTGTTTCAAGTCCGGTTTCGGCAGCGATTGTTTGAGCGATGTATTCTGCCGGGCGCAGACCAAGCAGAGTGTTTATCCCCTCCGCCACCACCACAATGGTATAATTCTTACCACGTTTCGTGCGGTCTTTAATCACCTGGCTGATATTATCTATCGAAAAAGGAATCTCGGGAAGCAGAATGATGTCCCCCCCGCCGGCCATTCCCGAATAAAGTGCAATCCATCCGGCCTTATGCCCCATCACTTCCATTACCATTACACGTTTGTGCGAACTGGCGGTAGAGTGCAGCCGGTCTATGGCTTCTGTTGCAATACTAACGGCCGAATCAAACCCGAAAGAGATGTCTGTTCCCCAAATATCGTTATCAATCGTTTTAGGAATTGATACTATATTGACACCATAATCAGTGAATTTGGCCGCAGTTTTTTGCGTGCCGTTACCCCCGATGCATACAATGCAGTCCAGTCCCAGCTCTTCTATATTTTTCTTGATTAATGCAGGTTTATCCACTCCTTCGTAGATACCTTTTCCTTTTTTGAAAGGCTTTTCGCGCGAGGTGCCCAGAATAGTTCCCCCCATGCTGAGCAGTCCCGACAACGATTTATCGGTAAACAATTCTACTTCCTTTGTCAGCAATCCCTGAAATCCGTCGTAAATCCCCATAACCTCCATGCCATAATGGTTAATGGCCGTCTTGCATACTCCGCGTATAGTAGCGTTGATGCCCGGGCAGTCGCCCCCTGATGTAAGAATACCTATTCGCATACCTTTGTTATTTGTTATCGTTCAGATCGGTTCCTGTGCGGCAATCTCTTTTGCTGAGGAGCGATTAGCACAAAGTTATAAAATTGCTTTAACTGTTAAACGCTTAAAAGAGATAAAAAGATTGAGAAACCGAAAGAAATGTTTGCGCCGGTGTGTTATATAAGTAAACCAATAAACCATCCTATGGAAACGAATTCATTCTCCAACGAAGAACTGAGCGGCACACATCGGCAACGCCCCCGCCTCTCCAACTGGCTTGTATTTTTCCTGTTCACTGTGGGGTTATATGGTCTCATCACCCTCATCCTCTCTATTGTACTTTTCGATAAGAACATCCTTGCCATCAACGTATTTCTGGGCATCACCGAACTCGTCTTCGGATTCATCATGTTGCTCTTTTCCGCTTATACCATCTTTATTTTCATCAATCGCCAGTTCAATGCCATCTTCGTGGCCAAAGCCTGGCTTGCCATCCTGTTTCTTAGTAACTGCGTTCCCTATATTGTGGGTTCCAGCGAAGAAACCGTTCTCTCCAATTATGGCCGCATCTTCTTCTCTTTCACCTGGTTCATCGTCTGGTTCGTATACCTCACCCTTTCCTCGCAGGTTAATCGTGCCTTTCCCAAAGAAGAACGCCGTTTCTATAAGATGGATATAGTGATTCTTATTATTGTGATTGTAGTACCCGTTGTGCTTTGCACCGCAGGGGTTGTAACGTTTAAACGTGATATACTGGAGATTTATAATGGAATGAGGTAGGAGAATGTATATAAGAAATCATTGCGTTTCAGATAAAAACCATTTTTTTTGTGATAATGAATCGATTAACAGGACAATATGGAAACAACTCAGCTTAAATTGAAGAAAGATATAGTTGATGAAGCTATAGTCTATGCTCGTCAGCAGGGAGTTGTTTATCTTCATTGATAGAAGACTATTTAATGAAAATTGTCCATCAAAAGAATCCACCATTAAAATCCGAAACGCCTGATATCGTTTTAAGTTTGCTCGGTGCAGGCGAAAAGATTCCCGATGATGATTTAAACGGGCGAAATGCTTATTCTAAATTCTTAGATGAAAAATACGAATGAAAAGGATATTACTGGATACAAATATTGTAATCGATTTACTAAGTAAAGAGAGCCTTATTATAAGGCTGCTGTCGAAGTGTTTACATTGGCTTATCATAAAAGAATTATGCTTTATGTCTCACCAATAATCTTTGCTACAGCCTCCTGTTTATTAAGAAAACAAGATCCCGCAAAAGTTAAGCAGCTTCTTTATAATTTGCGACAATTATCGGGTATAACCACTACCGATACTAAAGTAGTTGATGATGCTTTAGCTT
>CAMTOS010000103.1 GCA_947074195.1 uncultured Bacteroides sp. | reverse complement strand
GTGATTTCGGGACGTGGCGTTGAAGATAAATTTACACGATTGCTTAATGATTTTAAGCCGGATGTTGTTCATTTGCATAACATTCATTCATATTTGTCGCCTGTTTTAGCTAAGATTGCTCATAAGCGTGGGGTTAAAGTAGTGTGGACATTGCATGATTATAAGCTTATCTGTCCTTCATATTCTTGCTTATATAAGGATGAAGTTTGCGAAGCCTGTTTTACTGATAAAAGTCAGGTGCTTAAACGCAAATGCATGAAAAATAATCTCATAGCGAGCGGACTTGCCTGGGTTGAAGCGCTGATGTGGAACAGAAGTAATCTTTCTGCGTGGACTGATCGTTTTATTTGCCCCAGTTCATTTATGTTTAGCAAGATGTCGCAAGGTGGATTTGCCGCTGATAAGATGGAAGTGATTTGCAATTTCATTGTTGATGCCAAAACAGATCTGATTAAATCTGTGGAAGCAGAGAAAGAATCATCTTATTGCTATGTAGGTCGTTTATCCAATGAAAAAGGGATAAGGCAATTATTGAAAGTAGCATCGGAATTATCTTACAAATTGTATATTGCAGGAACTGGTCCTTTAGAGGCTGAATTAAAAGAAAAATATAGCTCTGAGAATATAATATTCGTAGGACATCTGGATAATAAGGGAATCATTGAGTTGATGAAGAAATCTAAATTCATGATTATTCCATCCATCTGTTATGATAATAATCCTTTGAGCGTTATTGAATCATTATGTTGCGGTACTCCGGTTCTTGGAGCACATATTGGTGGAATTCCCGAATTGCTGACCGATGAATACAGCGAGTCATATCAGTTGAATAATGAAAAGGAATTGGCTGATAAAATAGCAACTATGTTTTCTAAAGAAATTGATAATAAATCTTTGTCGGAGAAATCCATGAAACGATTCTCTTCAGAAAATTATTATGATAAATTGATAGCTGTGTATCAAACTACCTGATTGCTAGGCAACCTTAAAATTACATGAATAATGGTTATTGTAGAGAAAATAAAATGCTTCCTGAGGGCAAATAAATATTATAAGAAATACTGTCAGACCAGTGTCAATGATTGTCGCTACTGGTGTCGTGGTTTAAAATATTACCGAAACTTATATCACTGGAGTCCGGATAAAGAGGTGAGTGGGAATACGGTATTTTTTATTATTGATCCCGAGATTTCACATCCGGGTCTTGCAGACAGATTAAAGGCTATAATAGGTACTTACTATATTGCCCGTGAGAATGGATTCGATTTTAAAATTATTTTTCAGCATCCCTTCCATCTTGATAAATATCTTGCCAGTACTCATTATGCAAATCAGAATGAACTTAGTTATAGTCTAAAGAACTCGCGAATCTTAGCTTATAATGGCGGAGGCAGCGTGCCGAAATTAAGTAAATCGGTCAAACAATACCATGTTTATAATTATATCGGTTATGATATTCTTGAAACCAATAAAATAGGTAATTATCAGAAATTATGGGGAGAGTTATATCGTGATTTATTTAAACCGACTCCTTTATTACAGAATGCGATTGATGCTACTCCATTACAACCTGATACCTATATTGCAGTGCACTTGCGTTTTGTAAATGCATTGGAGCAGTTTGAGGAAAATCAATTCAATTTCTTATCTAAAGAAGAAAAGGAAGCGTTAATAATTAAATGCGAGAAAGGTATATCTGATATACAGAAAAAATATTCAGACAAAAAGATCGTTGTATTTTCAGATAGTTCTGTGTTTTTATCGAGAGTGGCTACAGATATGCCCGGGATTATTATACTCGATGGTGCGATTGGCCATATTTCTTTTAGCAATACGGAGGATGTGGTTTTAAAAACTTTCCTTGATTTCTACGAAATGGGTCGGGCAAGTTTGGTCATTCGTATCTTGACCAAAGAAATCTATCCGACGGTCTTTTCATATTATGCTGCTTTATCTGGCGGTAAAGATTGTATAGATTATAAGATTTAAGTTATTTATAAGCATTTACTAATGTCATATTCTAAGTCATATCGCAAATTTCTTCTTATCCTTTCGATAATTACTCTATCGTTTAGCAACTCTTATGCTCAAAAATTTAGTGGATATGCAGAATTTGGTTCAACTGTATATGCCGGAGATTGTGTTCCGTTATGGCAGGCCAGTTTACAGCACGGCTTTTCTTCTTTGAAAAATAATACGTATTTGCGTGGGGCAGGCTTTTATAAAGACACTATTAATTCATGGAAGATTGACGCAGGTTTGGATTTAGGTGTAGCTTATGGATTTGAATCGGCTTTTATGCTTCAGCAGGGATATGCTGATGTGCGATATAAATGGATTGGCCTTTGGGCAGGTATGCGCGAGATTGAATCTCCGCTATTGAATCAACATTTGAGTAGTGGTGGTTTGACCTGGTCTGGAAATGCAAGACCAATACCTCAAATTGCCTTCGGAGTGTTTGATTATCAACACTTGTGGCCCTGGTTGCAGTTTAAAGCTGAAATATCTTATGGTTGGTTTACTGATGGAAAATATCTGAGAGATCATGCTGTGGTCAATCATAATTTTGCAAAGAAAGTAAAGTATCATCATAAAAGCTTTTTCTTTAAGATTGGCAAGCCAAAGAGTCGCTGGGAGTTTGAATTGGGAATGATTCTCGATGATCAGTTTGGCGGATATGTTGTTGAGGGTGGAGTAGTAGTTGAAGATCTTGGAAATAGTTTTAAAGATTATCTTACGGCTTTAATACCTGTAAATGGTGGAGAAGGTGAGTATTTTGGTGGTAATTTCTTAGGTAGTGAACTGTTTAAGCTGACTTATCATCACAATAATTTCTCAATAAGTGCCTATCTGGAAAATTATTTTGATGATCTTTCAGGTATGGCCAAGCAGAATGGTTTTGACGGATTGTGGGGACTTGAATATAAAACCGACAAACGACAGGCTATAAATGGTTTGGTTATAGAATACTTCAGATCAACCAATCAGAGCGGTCCGTTGCATGGTCTCGACTTTAGCGATGCTGATAAAACCGGTGGTGCAGATGATTACTATAATCATTTTACATATGCCGGATGGTCACACTGGGGAATGGGATTTGGTACGCCTTTGATTGCTGCACCGATGTATAATATTTCGGGTGATCTTGCTTTTCTGATGAACCGTGTTAAAGCTGTCAATCTGGGTTGGCGTGGTGATTTTGCCCGTCACTGGAGTTACAGAGCAAAGATGACTTTTAGCCGTACATGGGGAACTCCCTTCAGACCGACTTTAGATATACTTGATAATTTTTCTGGATTTGTGGAATTTGAATACCGACCCGTAAAAAAACTCGAAGGATGGAGTCTGAGAACATCTGCTGCATTTGATACCGGTAGTATTTATGGTGATAATCTTGGTTTCCAGATTAAAATTAAAAAGACATTCTGATAATGCTTCTCTGCTTTATTGCCGATTTAACTCTTGCGGTAAAGTGAACCCTTATGACATTGTTTAAGAAAATGAAATAGAAAATATCGGTAAGATAGGTTTCATTCTCGTTTAAATAGTTTGCTAAATGTAGATTAGTGTTAACAAATTTTTCATTTGTGTGCGATACCAATATATTTTTGTATGTTTGCTGTGTTAAATAAATTAATATATTGATTATGAAAAGTGATCCTAAAGAGTGTTTGTATTGTCAAAACAATGATACACTACACAATCTAATGATTGAAATCGCACAACTATCTGTATCTCGTGCATTCTTGTTTAAAGAACAAACTTATCACGGTCGTTGCCTTGTGGCTTATAATGGTCATGTGAACGATCTTAACGAACTGAGTGACGAAGAACGCAATGCATTTATGGCAGATGTTGCTCGTGTTACTCGTGCAATGGACAAAGCATTTAATCCTGAGAAAATCAATTATGGTGCATACTCTGATAAACTATCTCACCTGCACTTTCACTTGATTCCTAAATATATCGATGGACCTGATTACGGTGGTATCTTCCAGATGAATCCTGGTAAAGTTTATCTTTCTGATGAAGAAAATCAGGCTTTGATTGATGCTGTAAAAGCCAATCTGTAATTCGATTATCACATAAAAAAAGTGTATCAGTATTCATCTTTGAATTTACTGATACACTTTTCTTTTTATAGTATTCTTTTTTATTCTTCTTCATTGTCATCATCACCAAAATCAAATTCGAAATCTCCGGTAAATACTGGTTCTGTCCATCCTTCCAGATCACGGCGATCTTTCTTGGTAGGTCGTCCCGTACCACGTGCACGATCTACAAAACCGCTGATTTTGCTCATTTCAAGAATTTCATACTGATCGGGTGTAGTCACATTTTCCATCACTTCCGGTACAAGCTTAGCGCCTACACGTCTTTCAATGGCCTGCAATACTTTGAACGAATAAGTCACAGGCGGTTTCTTAACCTCAATAACATCACCTTCTTTTACCATTCTCGACGCTTTTACAAATGCGCCTTTTATGGTTACTCTGCCTTTCTTGCAAGCTTCGGCTGCAATAGTGCGTGTTTTGAAAATACGGGCTGCCCAGAGCCATTTATCAATTCTTGCTTCAGCCATGATTTCGTTTATTTCTTGTTATATTGATTCATTGTAATATTGATTCCTGCCAGACAAAAGCTTTTAATGATATCTCCGGCCATTTCAATACGTTCATCCATTGTTTTGTAGTCTTCATCCGTGAACTCTCCCAGCACATAGTCAACTTGTCTGCCTTTGGGAAAATCATTGCCAATGCCAAATTTCAATCTGGCATAATCTTGTGTATTCAGAATAGCTGCAATGTGCTTCAAACCATTATGTCCGGCATCACTACCTTTCCCTTTCAGGCGTAGTGTTCCGAATGGTAGAGCCAGATCATCGACTATCACAAGAACGTGATCTAATGTTATTTTCTCTTCCTGCATCCAGTAACGAACCGCCAGTCCGCTGAGATTCATAAAGGTCGAAGGTTTGAGCAATATAATTTGTTTTCCTTTGAGCGTAAAGCTTGCTGTAGATCCATAACGTCCGCTTACAAACGAAGTGTTTTGTAGTTTAGCCAAAGCTTCAACTACTTTAAAACCGATATTATGGCGGGTGTTTTTGTATTCCGGACCAATATTACCAAGTCCTACAATCAGAAATTTTTCCATGATGAATAAAATGAAACATGATGATACAAAGAGCGCAGATTAACACAGAATAAATCTGTGATAATCTGCGCGTGTATATTCTGCTTGATGTAAATCTTACGATTAACCTCTTGCTGCAGCAGCTGCACCTCTCGCTGCACGAGTAAGTTTAACTGCACATACAACAGCTTCCTTAGCAGTTAACAATTCAAGACCTTCGAAGCTAAGTTCGCGAACCTGAACAGTTTTACCAAGACCAAGGTGTGCAACATTTACGATCAATTTTTCAGGAATAGTGTTGTACAAAGCTTTAACTTTAAGTTTACGGCTCTGAAGAACCAGTTTACCACCGGCTTTAACACCTTCTGCAAGACCTTCCAACTGTACAGGAACTTCCATTACGATTGGGTTAGCTTCTGTAATCTGGAAGAAGTCAACGTGAAGAATAGTATCTTTCACTGGGTGGAACTGAATATCTTTCATGATAGCTTTACAAGCTTTACCATCGATATCAAGTTCTACAACGTAGATGTTAGGAGTGTAAACAAGGTTACGAAGACCTTCAGCAGGAACTGTAAAGTGTACTACACCTTCTGCACCACCGTACAATACGCAAGGTACACCACCATTTTTACGAACTTCTTTCAATGATCTTGCCTGCTCAGAAGAACGAGCAGCAATTTCTCTTTTTTGTCCTTTTACTTCAATTGATTTCATTTGAATAATTTTTTGTGTTACTCTAAATTAAGTAATTATTATGTATGCTTAATTCACCATCACACGCAGTGGTAAACCACACGTTGTGCAAAAAGCGCTGCAAAATTATGCTTTCTTATTTAAATAGCCAAATATCTTTACTCAAAATCGATGTCTATTTTGATTTCTTCAGAAGAATGTATCGGTTCTGTAAAAGATGTTTCTTCATTTTTGGCTAAATCAGACTGATTATCATTAATAAAAGAGATTGCCTGATTTAGTCCGGTCATAAACTTCTCGAAGTCTTCTTTATATAAGAATATCTTATGTTTCTCGAAACTTACCTGTGAATCATCACCTTCGCCTGATATCACTTTTTTACTTTCTGTAATTGCCAGGAACATTTCATCCTTGCGGTTTTTTTTCACATCAAGATAATAAATACGCTTACCTGCCTTGATTGATTTAGAAAAAACGATTTCTTTATCACTTATTTCAGTTCCTGTTTTTCTTTTACTTTCTTCCATAATATATAATGCACATATGTAAAATCGTTGCCAAAATTGAAACTTTTTTTCTTAGCATCAAAAGAAATCAGAAAGAGAATGAAATGTTATTTAAAAAAAAGCGAATTATTAATGATTACTTAGTTTAAATCGCTACTTTTGCAATTCGTAAATAATGTATTTTTATAGTTTATGATAAACAGAGTTCTTATTCGTCTTAAAATAATCCAGATAGTATACGCATACTATCAGAATGGTAGCAAAAACTTAGATTCTGCAGAGAAAGAATTGTTTTTTAGTCTTTCAAAAGCATATGATCTTTATAACTATCTGCTTATGCTGATGATAGCTGTAACAGAATATGCACAGAAACGTATTGATTTGGGAAAAGCCAAGCATAAGCCTACCGAAGAGGAAGTAAATCCTAATACGAAGTTTGCTGATAATAAGTTTATTCTTCAGCTGGAAGTAAATAAGCAGTTAATGGCTTTCATTACCAATCAAAAGCGTACATGGGAGAATGATCAGGATTTCATTAAAGAATTATATGAACAGATCGTTGCATCTGATTTATATAAGGAATATATGGCTTCTGATGATAATTCTTATGCTGCTGATAAAGAGTTTTGGCGTAAAGTATACAAATCTATCATTATGAATAATGATTCACTTGATCAGGTATTGGAAGATCAGAGTCTTTATTGGAATGATGATAAAGAAATTGTTGATACTTTCGTAATGAAAACGATCAAACGTTTTGAAGAGAAAGCCGGTGCTGATCAGTCTTTATTGCCAGAATTCAAAGATGAAGAAGATCAGGAATATGCGCGTCGTTTATTCCGCCGCACTATTCTTAATGCTGATTATTATCGTCATTTGATTAGCGAAAACACTAAAAACTGGGATTTAGACCGTGTTGCATTTATGGATGTTATCATCATGCAGACTGCACTTGCCGAAATTCTGTCTTTCACAAATATTCCTGTTAGTGTTTCTTTAAATGAATATGTTGAGATTGCCAAACTTTATAGTACAGCGAAAAGCGGTAGCTTTATCAATGGAACTTTAGATGGTATCGTTAATCAGCTGAGAAGAGAGAATAAGCTATTGAAGAAATAAGTATTTTAAAATAATAAAACTAAAAACGAAACGTCTATGAATGCATTAACTTTATTATTTCAAGCTGCTCCCGGACAAGGCGGCGGAGGATTTATGTGGATCTTATTGATTGGTATGTTTGTTATTATGTACTTCTTTATGATCCGTCCTCAGAATAAGAAGCAAAAAGAAATCGCTAATTTCCGTAAATCACTTCAGGTGAATCAGTCAGTTGTAACAGCTGGTGGTATCCACGGTGTGATTAAAGAACTTGCTGATACATATGTTGTATTAGAGATTGCTAACAATGTAAAGATTAAAATCGATAAGAATTCTATTTTTATTGATGCAGCAGCTTCACAGCAACAACAAGCTGGTAAATAATTAAACATATAGATAGAAGATGTTCAAACGTTTTAATGCTAAACATCTTTATTTGAAAGTTTCTCAAAAGATTAAGAATTTTCTGCTGAATGCAAACAGCAGAGAATTCTTAATCTTTTTGTTTTTTCTGATCATTGCTTCCGGTTTCTGGTTGCTGCAGACGCTTGATAATGAATATGAAACCGATCTTACTATTCCTGTTAAACTGCGTGGTATTCCTGAGAATGCAGTTATAACTTCCGAACCGGTTTCTGATGTACATATTAAAGTCAAAGATCGTGGCAATGTTTTATTGAACTATAAACTCCGGAGTCGTTTTCTTCCTGTAATCGTAGATTTCAATGAATACCAGAAAAGCGGCTCTCATGTGAAGATTTATTCTTCTGACTTTGAAAGAAAGATTGCCAGTCAGCTCAGTGGATCAACACGACTTCTTGAAGTTTATCCGGATACACTTGAATATATTTATACTACCGGAGAATCCAAGAAAGTTCCGGTTTATATTGATGGTCGTATAACTTCTGCCCGCCAGTATTATCTTTCAGATACGATATTGACACCAGATTCAGTATTAGTATATGCACCTCTTCATCTTCTCGATACTATTCGTAAAGCTTATACAACGCCTATTGAACTATTGAATATTACTGATACCACAACAGTTCAACTGACTATTTCTCCTGTTAAAGGTGCCAAGTTCGACCCGCAACAGGTACAGGCAACATTTGCGACTGATATGTACACCGAGAAAACGGTTGAAGTCCCTCTGGTTGGCGTCAATTTCCCTGCCGGAAGAGTCCTTCGCACATTCCCCTCTAAAGTACAAGTAACTTTCCAGGTGGGTATGGGACATTTTAAAGATATCACTGCCGATGATTTTCTGATCAGTGTTTCTTATGAAGAGCTGCTCAAACTACCTTCAGATGTCTATACTGTCAAATTAAAAGTAGTGCCATCCAATGTAAGTGTCATTCGTATAGTACCCGATAAAGTCGATTTTCTAATAGAACAATATTCTTCTGATGAGTCTTAAAATTGGTATAACCGGAGGTATTGGTTCCGGTAAAAGCGTTGTTTCCCGTTTATTGCATCAAATGGGCGTTCCGGTATATTATTCAGATGCCGAATCAAAGCGATTAACCTCTTCTGATGCAGGTATAAAATCTGCTCTTTGCGAACTTCTTGGTGATGAGGTTTATAAAGATGGCATTCTGAATAAACCCTTTCTGGCCTCTTATCTTTTTGCCAGCGCTGATAATGCAAAGCGAATCGAATCCATCATACATCCTGTTGTTAAAAAGGATTTTATAGATTGGTGCATCAGAAATCAGCAGCATCCCATCGTTGCAACTGAATCAGCCATTTTAATAGAGTCTGGCTTTAATTCGATTGTCGATAAAATCATTCTTGTAACAGCTCCCGAAGATATCAGGGTAATACGTGCAATGAACCGTGATAAGTCAACTGAAGTACAGGTGCGGGCAAGAATTTCTGCACAGATGCCCGATGCAGCAAAAGAGAAATATGCCGATTATATCATCATAAATGATGGCGTAAAGCCATTAATTCCGCAGGTTTTAGACATATTTAATGACTGTTTAAAAGCAGCTTCGAAAATTTAAACACCCTCTTACTTTTCTCTCTGAAAATATTGTTTACCTTTGCGACGCAAAAAATAATTCATAAAACAATTATAATATGTTGAAGACTATTTTATCTATTGCAGGAAAACCAGGATTATATAAACTGATTTCTAACGGCAAGAATATGCTGATCGTTGAATCACTTAACGAAGAGAAAAAACGTTTCCCTGCATACGGACACGAAAAAATTATTTCATTGGCAGATATCGCCATGTATACAGATAACGATGAAGTTCCATTGCCTGAAGTATTGACTGCTCTCAAGGAAAAAGAAAACGGTGCTGCTGTTACTCTTAACCCTAAGAAAGCTAAATCGGCTGAACTTTTCGATTTCTTTGCTGAGGTATTACCTGAGTTCGATCGCGAAAGAGTTTATCCAAACGATATCAAGAAATTGATTTCATGGTATAATATTCTGATTGAAAACGGCATTACCGATTTCACTACTGAAACTGAAGAAGAAGCTGAAGCTCCTGAAGCTGACGCAGAAACTAAAGAATAATTAAATTTCTTATTGCAAAAAGTAAAAGCGTGAAAGTAACAACAAATTACTTTCACGCTTTTTTATTGATTTGCTCAGCCTGTTAGTTGCTGAAGATTAATGCTTCACCGGTTGAGTCAACGATAATCGGTTTCGTACGGTCTACTTCCTGGGCAAGCAGTTTCTTTGAAAGGTCATTCAGCAGATAGCGTTGAATTGCACGTTTCACGGGGCGGGCTCCAAATTCCGGATCATAACCTACTTTCGATAAGAACGCAAGTGCTGCATCAGTCAGTTGCAGATCTACACCATTTTGTGCAAGCATCTTCTGCACACCCTTAATCTGAAGTACCACAATCTGTTTGATTTCTTCCTCATTCAACGGCAAGAACATGATGGTCTCATCTATACGATTCAGGAATTCAGGACGAATGTTCTTCTTCAGCATATTCAATACTTCAATTTTGGTCGCTTCAATCACCTGTTCTTTATCTTCACCCTGCATGTTTTCCAACTGTGTCTGGATGTAAGAACTACCCATGTTGGAGGTCATGATAATAATAGTGTTCTTGAAATTCACTACACGACCCTTATTGTCTGTCAGACGGCCATCGTCAAGAACCTGCAACAAGATGTTGAATACATCGGGGTGCGCTTTCTCAATCTCGTCAAACAATACCACTGAATATGGCTTACGACGGATAGCTTCTGTCAATTGGCCACCTTCATCATAACCAACATATCCCGGAGGCGCTCCAACCAGTCTGGATACACTATGTTTTTCCTGATATTCACTCATATCGATACGAGTCATCATCGTTTCATCATCGAAAAGGAATTCGGCAAGGGCTTTCGCCAACTCAGTTTTACCTACACCGGTTGTACCGAGGAAGATAAACGAACCGATAGGGCGACGTGGATCCTGCAAACCTGCACGGCTTCGGCGCACAGCATCTGAAACAGCTGCAATCGCTTCATCCTGACCAATTACTCTTTCGTGTAACTCTTCTTCCAGATGCAATAGTTTATCCTTTTCACTCTGCATCATCTTGTTTACCGGAATACCGGTCCACCGCGATACCACATCAGCAATATCTTCGGCATCAACTTCCTCTTTAATCATGGCCTTATCGCCCTGCATCTGATGAAGTTTTTCCTGCGTTTCCTTAATTTCTTCTTCCAAAGCCTGAAGTTTGCTATAGCGAATTTCTGCCACTTTCGCATAATCTCCTTCACGCTCGGCTTTATCCGCTTCGAATTTAAGATTTTCAATTTCAACCTTGTTCGACTGAATTTTGTCCATCAGCGACTTTTCACTTTGCCATTTTGCTTTCAGCAACTTTTCGCTTTCCTTTAATTCGGCAAGCTCTTTACCGATGGTGTCAAGTTTAGGCTGATCTTTTTCGCGCTTAATCGCTTCACGCTCAATCTCTAACTGCTTAATCTTTCTCGAAATTTCATCCAACTCTTCAGGCAGCGAGTCAACTTCCATACGTAGTTTGGAAGCAGCTTCATCCATCAGGTCGATGGCCTTATCTGGTAAGAAGCGATCTGTGATGTAACGACTACTCAGTTCAACAGCAGCAATAATCGCATCATCTTTGATACGCACATGATGATGATTCTCGTAGCGTTCCTTCAGACCACGTAAGATAGAGATAGTACTCAGTGTATCGGGCTCATCTACCTGAACGATCTGGAAACGACGTTCCAGCGCCTTATCTTTTTCGAAATATTTCTGATATTCATCCAAAGTTGTTGCACCGATAG
>CAMTOS010000102.1 GCA_947074195.1 uncultured Bacteroides sp. | reverse complement strand
ATCCTAAAATTGATGGTGAAGGTAGAACATTCAGAGGACGTAAACCTCGCGAACCTAAAACACGCGATGACCGTCGTGAAGAAAGAAAGAACTTATTCGGAAACGATAATAAAGAATAACTTTAAAATAAGCGGAGCGGTCCTTAAACCGCTCCTGCTAAAAGATCAAAGAAAAACAGCGAAATGAAGAAAAAAGGAGCACTACTTTTGGCGTTAATCGCCTTATTGTCTATGAACATGACTGCACAAAACACGAAATTGCCCACTTTGGAAGACTTAATTCCCGGAGGAGCTACTTATCGCTTCGCCGAGAACATTTACGGTCTTCAGTTCTGGGGTGATAACTACGTGAAACCTGACATTGATGCATTGACCATTATCAATCCGCAAACGGGTAAAACAATGTATACAGTTTTAAAAGAGACTGTAAACAATACTCTCGAGGCCAATGACCTCTTACCTATTCAGCATTTTTACAGCGTGAGCTTTCCATGGAAAGATAAAACGGAGATGTTGATTCAAAAACCTGGTAAATTCATTGTCTATAACTTCGCAACAAATCAAATCGATGCGGTACGCGCTTTGGCGGCAGATGCATCGAACACCGATTATAATAGTGTAAGCAACAATGTAGCTTATACTGTAGCCAACAATCTTTACGTAAACGATAAACAAGTGACTAACGATGCAGAAGGCATTGTCAACGGTCAGTCAGTTCATCGTAACGAATTCGGTATCTCAAAAGGAACTTTCTGGAGTCCGAAAGGCAACCAACTGGCATTCTACCGCATGGACGAGAGCATGGTGAGCGAATATCCGCTTGTCGATGTTACAGCTCGTGTGGCCGAAGCTAACAATATTCGCTATCCTATGGCCGGCATGACCAGTCATAAAGTTGAAGTAGGTGTTTACAACCCATCTACAGGCGATGTCAAGTATCTGAATACGGGAGATGTAACCGACCGTTATTTCACAAACATCGCGTGGAGTCCCGATGAAAAGAAGATTTATCTTATCGAACTGAACCGCGATCAGAATCATGCACAACTACAACGCTATGATGCTGAAACCGGAGAGCTTGAAAAGGTTCTTTTAGAGGAAAAGCATGAGAAGTATGTAGAACCTCAGAATGCCATTACTTTCCTGCCATGGAACAACAATCAGTTCATCTATCAGAGTCAGCAAAACGGCTTCAATCATCTTTATCTGTATGATATTGACGGAAAGCTCATCAGACAACTTACTGATGGAGAATGGCTGGTTCAGGATATCTTAGGTTTCAACCCGAAAACAAAAGAGGTGATTATAGCCTCAACTGAGGAATCACCACTGAATCGTAATATTTATCGCGTAAATACAACGAACGGGAAACGTACTCCCGTGATTAATGGCGAAGGTGTACACCGTGCACAATTAAGCGCATCAGGCGAATGGCTGCTCGATAATTACTCTACCCCAACCATTGCCCGCAATATCGATTTGGTTCGTGTAAAAGACAACAAGACGACCCGCATTCTGACAGCAGCAAACCCTTACGAGGGATTTGATATGCCTCAGATCGAGACAGGTACCATTAAAGCAGCTGATGGTGTGACTGATTTATATTATCGTCTTATTAAACCATCTGATTTTGATCCGAATAAAGCCTACCCTGCTGTGGTTTACGTATATGGCGGTCCGCATGCTCAAATGGTGACCAATGGCTTTATGAATGGCGCACGTGGATGGGATTTGTATATGGCAAATAAAGGCTATATCATGCTTAGTGTTGACAATCGTGGAAGCAGCAATCGCGGTCTTGAATTCGAAAATGCCACCTTCAGACAGTTAGGTATTGAAGAAGGCAAAGATCAGGTGAAAGGCGTAGAGTTTCTGCAATCACTGCCTTATGTTGATGCAAATCGCATCGGTATTCATGGCTGGAGTTTCGGAGGTCATATGACAACTGCTCAAATGCTCCGCTATCCTGAACTTTATAAAGTCGGCGTTGCCGGCGGTCCGGTTATTGACTGGGGCTATTACGAAGTGATGTATGGCGAACGCTATATGGATACTCCTGAAAGCAACCCTGAAGGCTACGAAGCAACCAACCTGAACAATCTGGCAGGTAACCTGCAAGGCCGTCTGATGATTATCCACGATGACCATGACGATACCTGTGTGCCTCAGCATGCACTGTCGTTTATCAAAGCCTGTGTGGATGCCCGCACTTACCCGGATTTATTTATCTACCCGGGACATAAACACAATGTGATGGGACGTGACCGCGTTCATCTTCACGAAGTGATTACCCGTTATTTCGAAGATCATTTATAAAACCTATAACTCACTTATCATCCGTATGAAAATCTTATTATTAGGCTCAGGTGGCCGCGAACATGCCTTGGCATGGAAAATTGCTCAAAGCCCTAAAGTTGATAAACTATATATCGCACCGGGAAATGCCGGAACCTCACTGGTTGGCGAGAATGTACCTATCAAGGCGACTGACTTCGAAGCATTGAAGAATTTCGTGCTGAATGAAAAGATAGATATGATCGTGGTTGGTCCTGAAGATCCGCTGGTAAAAGGCATCTACAACTACTTTGAGACTCAACCCGAAACTTGCCATATTCCAGTGATTGGCCCTACAAAAGAAGGCGCTACACTTGAAGGTAGCAAAGATTTTGCCAAAGCGTTTATGCAACGTCACAATATTCCTACTGCCCGCTATAAAAGCATCACTAAGGATAATCTGGAAGAAGGTATGGCCTTCCTCGAAGAACTTGAAGCGCCTTATGTGTTGAAAGCCGACGGACTTTGTGCCGGTAAAGGTGTATTGATTCTTCCTACTCTGGAAGAAGCGAAGAAAGAATTGCAGGAGATGTTGAGCGGTATGTTCGGCGATGCCTCTGCAACTGTAGTAATCGAAGAATTCCTGAGCGGTATCGAGTGCAGCGTATTCGTTTTAAGCGATGGCGAACACTATAAAGTATTGCCGGTTGCTAAAGATTACAAACGTATCGGTGAAGGCGATAAAGGCCTTAATACAGGCGGTATGGGTAGTATCACTCCTGTTCCTTTTGCCGATGATGAATTCATGGAAAAAGTGCGTACCCGCATTATCGAACCAACAGTAAACGGTCTTCGTGCAGAAAATATCGGTTATAAAGGTTTTATCTTCCTTGGCCTGATCAAAGTAAAAGGTGAACCAATGGTGATTGAATATAACGTTCGTATGGGAGATCCTGAGACTGAAAGTGTAATGCTTCGTATCAAAAGTGACCTGGTTGAACTGTTTGAAGGTGTTGCAGCCGGAAATCTGGATACAAAAACTCTTGAACTTGACCCACGTACCGCAGCGTGTGTGATGATGGTAAGTGGTGGTTATCCGGAACATTATGAGAAAGGTTTCGAAATTACCGGTCTGGACGAAGCGGCTAAAACCGACAGTATGGTTTTCCATGCAGGTACAACCATGAAAGATGGTAAAGTCTTAACAGATGGCGGACGTGTAATTGCCATCAGCTCATATGGCAATACCATGGAAGAGGCTTTAGCAAAGAGTTATAAAGTAGCGGAAATGATTCAGTTCGAAAAGAAGAACTATCGCCGCGATATCGGTTTTGATTTATAATGTATAAAAAGCGATTTCAGAATAATGTAGCGACAGGCAGATTTACTTTGCCTGTCGTCATTCTAATCTGTGCTGCCTTCTGGACAGCCACAGGTTTTCTATTTTCCGGCCCCTATCCTGATATGCCCGGAACTTATCCCTTATGGCTTTCAAACGGCATCCGCTCAATGCTGCCACACTGGATCAGTCAGCTCATCAGTTTCATCTTCTATGGCTTTATCGGTTATTTACTTATCGAATTAAATAATACATATGCCATTATCCGGACAAGAGCAACTGTACAGACTTCGCTTTACTTTATTCTGATATCCATTTGCCCGTTTATTCACCAGATATTTTCTGGTAGTCTGGTCTCTTTCACTATGCTGATTTCACTTTTCTTCTTGTTTAAGAGTTATCAGTCCAGACGTTCCTCCGGCAATTTATTCCATGCATTTGCATTCATCGGCATAAGTAGCCTGTTTTTGCCGCAAGTATTGTGGTTAACACCGGTTTGGCTTATTGGCGCTATCATGTTTCATGCCCTGACGCCACGAAGCTTATGTGCATCACTGGTGGGGATTATCTTTCCCTATTGGATTGTCTTCGCTTTCGCCTTTATTACAGATGATCATCAGTTGTTTTATCAGCCTTTCATTGATATGACAACATTTACACCGATTTCTTACTTCAGTTATTTGTCATGGGAAGTCATCGCAACACTCATTTACATGTTTGTTCTCTTCCTTGCAGCATTTGTACATCGCATCATCAATGGTCATAAAAACAATATACGAACAAGTGCTTTTCTCGATTTTCTGATTCTTGTATCGTTTTCGCTACTTGTTTATATCGTGCTTCAGCCTTCAATGGCCGTTAAATTACTGCCTCTGCTCATCATGTTCAACAGTGTTCTGATAGGACATATATTCGCCATGACCAACAGCAAAGCTTCTAATATATTTTTTATTTCATCACTTGCCGTACTGGTATTACTATTCACGTTTAATCTATGGATGCCTTTTTAGAAACATTAGTCCAGATACTTACCGACTGGGGTATTCTCGGTCTGTTTATATCCTCATTGCTGGCCGGAAGTGTTATCCCGTTCAGTTCAGAGTTAGTGCTGGTTGCAGTGGTACAGGCAGGACTTGATCCTATGCTTTGTTTGCTGGCAGCTACAGCAGGAAATGTTGCCGGAGGTATGACCTGCTACTGGATGGGACATTTAGGTAAAATGGAGTGGATAGAGAAGTATTTCCACATGAAAAAAGAGAAAGTACACAAGATGGAGAAATGGCTGCAAGGCAAAGGTGCATGGATGGCTTTCTTTGCTTTTTTACCCATTCTTGGGAGTGTGCTATCGGTAGCATTAGGATTTATGCGAAGCAATATCTGGATTACTGTGGTGGCTATGACCATAGGCAAATTTTTCCGCTACGGATTAATTGTTCTGGCCATGAAAGGCATAGTCAGCACTTTCTTTTTATAACAAAAGACCATGGAGAGAATTATTGAACAAACAGCTGATGGTAGCGCTACAATCTATATACCCCAAATGGATGAGCATTATCACTCTGTAAAAGGGGCGCACACAGAATCACAGCATATTTTTATCGATATGGGGTTAAAAGCTTCAACAGCCGGACAACCTGTTATCCTGGAAGTGGGGTTTGGTACAGGATTAAATGCATTGCTCACACTCGAAGAAGCAGAACAGTCACGACGAAAAGTGCATTATATTACTACTGAGCTTTATCCGCTGGAATGGGAGAAGGTAAAGGCACTGAATTACAGCGATAGTTCCCTGTTTCAGAAAATGCATGAGGTAAGTTGGGGTAAAGATGCAATAATAAGTCCTAATTTTACGTTAACAAAAATAGAAACAGACATCAATAGCTGGATTCACACACTACCTGCTGATAGTATCGATGTGGTTTATTTCGATGCTTTTGCTCCTGAAAAACAGCCGGAAATGTGGTCTCCTCAACTTTTTGAACAAATCTATACCGCCATGCGTCATAAGGGTATATTAACAACCTATTGTGCAAAAGGTGTAGTCAGACGAATGCTCCAATCTGCCGGCTTTATGGTAGAACGTTTGCCCGGACCTCCGGGAGGTAAAAGAGAAATATTAAGAGCGAATAAGTTATAAGAACAACAAATAGAATATGGGTAAAAAACAAATACTACTCTGCCTTACACTGGTTTTAATGTGTGCTTGTAAGGGTGTGAAGAAGGATGATACCGGAAGCGATAAACCGGTTATTATGGTAACTATTGAACCACAACGTTATTTTACGGAAGCCATTGCCGGCAATAATTTCGATGTCGTATCTATCGTTACTAAAGGCAATAGCCCTGAGAATTACGACCCTACTCCACAACAACTTGTTGCTTTAAAAAACAGCGATGCCTATTTGCGTATCGGCCATATTGGTTTTGAGCAAATCTGGCTGGACCGTCTGCTCGAGAATACGCCACACCTACAGGTATTCGATACTTCAAAGGATGTGGATTTAATTTTTGATGACCATCATCATCATGAAGAAGGACATCATTCCTGCGGACTTGGTGTGGAGCCGCATATCTGGAATTCACCTGAGAATGCACTGATCATTGCACGCAATACTTATCGTGCCCTGAGTCAGTTAGATAAAAACAACGAACCGTATTACTTCGAACGTTATGATAGCTTGTGTAATGTTATCACCAAAACCGATAGCATTATCCGTCATCGCCTGCAGGAACCAGGTGCGGCCGAAACATTTATCATCTATCATCCTGCCCTTTCTTATTTTGCACGTGAATATGGCTTGCATCAAATCAGTATAGAAGATAACGGAAAAGAACCTTCTCCTGCTCATCTGAAAGAATTGATAGACTTCTGCAAAGAGAACGATGTGCATATCATCTTTATCCAACCTGAGTTTGATAAAAGAAATGCAGAGCTGATTGCTGAAGAAATAAACGGTAAGGTTATTCCTATCGATCCACTGAGCTATGACTGGAATGCAGAAATGATTGCTATTGCAGACGCACTGGCTACTCAAAACAAATAAACAATGCCTTCTCCCCTTATCGAAATAAAAGACTTATCGGCAGGATACGGTGGACATACCGTCCTGCATGATGTGAATCTCACGGTTTATGACCGTGACTTTTTGGGTATTATAGGCCCTAACGGCGGGGGAAAGACAACTCTCATTAAATGCCTGTTAGGATTGCTCAAACCCACAAAAGGTGATATTCTTTTCTTTAACACTGATGCAGAAGGGAAATCCAGACCTTGCAAAAGTATCAGAATGGGCTATTTGCCGCAATACAGCGCCATAGACAAGAAATTCCCCATATCGGTGAGCGAGGTTATTCTTTCGGGATTGGCTGCCCAAAAATCGCTTATAAAACGGTATAACGCTGCCCAGCATGAAAAGGTACAGCAGATTATCGCTAAAATGGGACTGGAAGGTCTTGAAAATCGTGCTATCGGCGAACTCAGTGGCGGCCAGTTGCAGCGTGCCCTTTTAGGCAGAGCTATTGTCAGCGATCCTTCGGTGGTTATTCTTGATGAACCCAGCACTTATATTGATAAACAATTCGAGGCACGGTTGTATCAACTCCTTGCTGAGATCAATAAATCGTGCGCCATCATTTTGGTGAGTCACGATATCGGAACCGTTCTTCAGCAGGTAAAATCTATTGCCTGTGTAAACGAAACGGTAGATTATCACCCTGACACCGAAGTCAGCGGAGAATGGCTGGAAAAGAACTTCAACTGTCCTATCGAACTTCTCGGACACGGCAGTTTACCTCACCGCATTCTTGCCGATCACCATCATCATGATCATAAATAATCTTTAGAATCGGTTTTACCGTTATAAAATGCCTTATAACAGTATGATATTTGTTAGCTGTTAAGCGCTTATAGACACAAAAATATTATCTTTGTCAGCACTTTAACATGTTAATAAATAAATTACTACTCTTAATGAAACAGTACAAAACCATAAACAACCTGCTCGGCTGGCTTACATTTATCATCGCAGGAACTGTTTATTGCTTAACCATTGAGCCAACGGCAAGCTTTTGGGATTGTCCCGAATTTATCACGACAGCGTATAAATTAGAAATTGGTCACCCGCCCGGCGCACCTTTCTTTATGCTAACCGGTAACTTGTTTACCCAGTTCGCAGCAGATGCAACGGCAGTGGCTAAAATGATAAATATCATGAGTGCTCTGATGAGTGGCGCTTGTATCATGTTCCTCTTCTGGACGATTACTCATCTTGTTCGCCGACTCACGGTGAATGACAACGGCAACATCTCCACTTCACAACTTATTACTATCATGGGTAGCGGTCTGGTTGGAGCCATGGCCTTTACCTTTAGCGATACCTTCTGGTTCAGTGCCGTAGAAGGTGAGGTTTATGCCTTTTCATCACTCTTTACAGCCGCTGTTTTCTGGCTGATTCTGAAGTGGGAAGATGCAGCAGACGGCCCTCATGCGGACAGATGGCTTATTCTTATTGCCTACCTAACCGGCTTGAGTATCGGTGTTCACTTGCTGAACCTCCTTTGTCTACCGGCTATCGTGTTGGTTTATTACTACAAACGTGTGCCCAATGCCACATTGAAAGGTTCTATCATTGCCCTTCTCGCTTCGGGTATCCTTGTAGGTATCGTGCTGTATGGTATCGTGCCTGGTGTGGTTAAAGTAGGCGGTGCTTTCGAAATCTTCTTTGTCAACGGACTTGGCATGGGCTTCAATGCCGGTGTTATTGTTTATATCATCGTGCTTGCCATTGTATTGATATGGGGTACTTACGAGACCTATACAGACAAGAGCCGCATGCGCATGAATATCTCATTCCTTGCTACATTTACTCTTCTTGGTATTCCTTTCTATGGCCACGGTGTGGGTAGTGTTGTAATTGGTATTATCGTGATCAGTGCACTGACAGCCTATTTGTTTCTGTTCACCGACAAGAAATACAGATTGTCGGCGCGTGCCATGAATACAGCTATGCTTTGTACTATGATGATTATGATCGGATATGCTTCATATGCCGTTATCGTCATTCGTTCGATTGCCAATACGCCAATGGACCAGAACTCTCCGGAAGATATCTTCACATTGGGTGAATATCTGGGTCGTGAGCAATATGGTACACGTCCTTTATTCTACGGACAAACCTACGCTTCTAAAGTAGAACTGAAAGAAGAAAACGGTTATTGTGTGCCTGTAGAATCAAGCAGCAGCACAAAGTGGATTCGTAAAGAAAAAGAGAACGCAAATGAAAAGGATACATATATTGAAGTTCCCGGACGTACAGAATATAAATATGCTCAGAACATGCTTTTTCCGCGTATGTACAGTGGTGCTCATACAGCACAGTATCAGTCGTGGGTAGATGTTAAAGGCAACCCTGTACCTTACGATCAATGCGGTGAAATGGTTATGGTAACTATACCTACTCAGTGGGAAAACATACAATTCTTCTTCCGCTATCAGCTAAACTTTATGTACTGGCGCTACTTCATGTGGAACTTTGCCGGTCGTCAGAATGATATTCAGGGGAATGGAGAAATTGAGAATGGTAACTGGATTACAGGTATTCCGGTTATTGACAACTGGCTTGTTGGCGATCAGACTCTTCTTCCCGAAGAACTGGCCACCAATAAAGGACGTAACGTATTCTACTGTCTGCCGCTGATTCTTGGTATCATCGGTCTGTTGTGGCAAGCATTCCGCAAGGAACGTGGTATTCAGCAATTCTGGGTAGTATTCTTCCTGTTCTTCATGACCGGTATCGCTATTGTGCTTTACCTGAATCAGACACCTATTCAGCCTCGTGAACGTGACTACGCTTATGCTGGTTCGTTCTACGCATTCGCCATCTGGATTGGTATGGGTGTGGCAGGTATTGTTCATCTGCTTGACAAATATCTAAAGAATAATAAAACCGTAAATGCATCTGTAGCTTCAGCAGCATGTTTGCTTGTACCTGTACAAATGGCAAGCCAGACCTGGGACGATCACGACCGCAGCGACCGTTATGTGGCCCGTGATTTTGGTCAGAACTATCTGATGTCAATGCAGGAAGAAGGCAACCCGATTATCTTCACCAATGGTGATAACGACACCTTCCCGTTGTGGTACAATCAGGAAACAGAAGAGTTCCGTACCGATACGCGTACCTGTAATCTGAGTTATTTGCAGACCGACTGGTATATCGATCAGATGAAGCGTCCGGCTTACGACTCACCTTCATTGCCTATTACATGGGATCGTATTGAGTACGTGGAAGGAACAAACGAATATGTGCCTATTCGTCCTGAGTTCAAGAAACAAATCGATCAGATTTACGAAGAAGCAAGAAACCGCGGTACCGAGCAGGATATGGAAAGAATCTATGCTGAATTCGGTGAAAACCCATACGAGCTGAAGAATATTCTGAACTACTGGGTTCGCAATACCGATTCTAAACTGAACTTCATCCCTACCGATAGCATCGTTATCAAGATCGATAAAGAGGCAGTTCGTCGCAGCGGCATGATGATACCTGAAGCACTTGGCGATTCAATTCCTGATTATATGTCAATTTCGCTGAAAGGCAAACGTGCTTTGTATAAGAGCGAACTGATGATGCTCGAAATGCTTGCCAATGCCAACTGGGAACGTCCAATGTATATGGCCGTAACAGTAGGTAGCGACAATCGTCTGGGCATGGATAAACATTTCATTCAGGAAGGTCTGGCATCACGCTTCACACCATTCAATGCACAGGAACTTGGTGCTACGATTGACAGTGAAAAGATGTACGACAACCTGATGAACAAGTTTAAGTTCGGTGGTATCGATACTCCGGGAATATATCTGGATGAAAATACCATGCGCATGGTTTATACTCACCGTCGCCTGTTCGCTATGCTGGCTGATCAGCTGATTAAAGAAGGCAAAAACGATAAGGCATTGGAAGTTCTGGATTATGCACAGGTGAAAATTCCTGTTTATAACGTTCCTTATGACTGGCAGAATGGTGCAGTACAAATGGCAGAAGCTTACTATCGCCTGGGCGAAAAGCATAAAGCCGATGAAATCATGAAAGCACTCACCAAGAAAGCGATTGAATATCTGACATGGTATTTAAGTCTGGGAGAGTCTCAGTTCAACGTATCTACACGTGAAGTAGAATACCATCTGGCACTGCTTAACGAAGAAGTACGTATCCTTGAGAAATACAATCCGGAAATGGCCGATGAATACGCCGGCGTGCTTGACGAGATCTATGGAATGTATGTACAACGCATGAAAGGCAGAAAATAATGTTTATTGAGCAACCTCCGAAAGCATTTCGTGCTCTATACCCTCAAGCCATCTTCCGGATGAATCCCGAAGAAAAGTCAGTCTACCTGACCTTCGACGACGGTCCTATTCCGGAAGTAACGCCCTGGGTGCTCGATCTGCTGAGGAAAGAAAATATAAAAGCTACCTTCTTTATGGTGGGCGATAATATCCGCAAGCATCCCGAAGTCTTCCAGATGGTGGTAGATGAAGGGCACAGACTGGGAAATCATACCTTTCATCATGTCCGCGGATTTGAGAATAGCGTCAATAGCTATATGAAAGATGTTGAACTGGCCAACCAGACCATGAAAACTGATATTTTCAGACCACCACACGGGCATATGCGATTCGCGCAATATCATACGCTGAAAAAGCATTTCCGCATCATCATGTGGGATTTGGTAACCCGCGATTATAGTAAGAAATTAAAGCCTGAAGAGGTACTTGATAATGTGAAACGATTCGTCCGTAATGGTTCAATCATCACATTTCACGATTCTTTAAAATCATGGAACAACGGATGTTTGCAATATGCACTTCCGCGCTCTATAGAGTATTTAAAAAAAGAAGGATATGAATTCAAAGTGTTTTAACGCACAACAGATAAAAGCCGAAGCCTTGCGCCTCGGCTTTTCTGCTTTTGGGGTGGCCCGTGCTGCTGCGGTAGATATCAAAGTAGCGCAGGCACTCAACTCATGGCTTTCTGCCGATAAGCAGGCAGGCATGGGGTATATGGCCAATCATACCGATAAACGTCTTGATCCGCGACTATTGATGGAAGGCACTAAAAGCATCATATCGGTCGCCCTGAATTATTATCCGCAGCAACAACTTCCAGAAGATCAGTATCAGTTTGCCTGGTATGCTTACGGCAAAGACTATCACGATGTGATGAAAGCCAAATTAAAGGCGTTAGAGGCCTTTATTGCCGATGCACTTCCCTATCCTGTTGTGAGTCGTGTATTTTGCGATACGGCGCCGGTATTAGAACGATACTGGGCCTATCAGGCCGGACTGGGCTGGATCGGTAAAAACACCCAGCTCATCATTCCACAAGCCGGTTCCGCCTTCTTCCTCGGCGAAATCTTTCTGGATATCGAAGCCGATGAATATAATGAACCGATGACAGATAAATGCGGGAGCTGCACTAATTGCATCACCCACTGTCCTACTCACGCTTTAGAAGCACCATACAGCCTCAAT
>CAMTOS010000101.1 GCA_947074195.1 uncultured Bacteroides sp. | reverse complement strand
TTGGCTTAATCAGTATTTCTTTGTTTAAATTCAAAAACAGACTGGAGTAATGATACTGAAATATTTATTGGAAAAGGAGTTCAAGCAATTCAGACGAAACAGTTTTCTGCCTCGCCTTGTCGTGATGTTCCCGGTAATGACGATGCTTATCATGCCATGGGTCACTACACTGGACATCAAGAATATTAATGTAAGTGTGGTCGATAATGACAATTCAGTTTTGTCGGAAAGGTTTATCAATAAGATTGGTTCAACAGAATATTTCAATATCAAACAAAATGCATTAACCTACGATGATGCACTCGAAATGATGAAAAGGGGTAAAGTCGATTTAATATTGAGCATTCCCTATCGGTTTGCAAAAGATATTACAACCGGACAGGGAACGAATGTTTATATCGGAGCAAATGCTATAAACAGCACAAAGGGATCGATGGGAAGTGGTTATCTGGGACAAATTATTCAAAGCTTTACCAAAGAGATCAATCCTTTGGCAACCATAAACAGTGATGCCATAAAGGTAACTGTTCTGAATAAGTTTAATGATACACTGAACTATAAACGATTTATGGTTCCTGCATTGATGTCGATTGTTGTACTTATGATTTGCGGTTTCCTGCCGGCACTGAATATAGTCAGTGAAAAAGAGGTTGGAACCATTGAGCAAATCAATGCCACACCGGTAAATAAATGGTTGTTTATTTTGGCCAAACTTCTACCCTACTGGATCATCGGTCTGGTGGTATTGACCATCTGTTTCTTTATCGCCTGGATTGTTTACGATTATTTACCTGCCGGTAGTTTCCTCACTTTATATGTCACTACCTTAGCTTTTATCTTTGCCATGTCCGGACTTGGGATTCTTGTATCCAACTTCTCACAAACCATGCAACAAGCCATGTTGGTGATGTTCTTTTTCATTCTGATCTTCAATCTGATGAGCGGACTGTTTACACCGGTTAGTTCTATGCCTGAATGGGCGCAGTGGATCGCTGCTTTTATTCCGATCAGATATTATATAGAAGCAGTACGTGGCATTTATCAGATGGGTATCGGGTTCAGAGATCTTATGCAGCAGTTTATGGTACTCATCGCCTTTGGTTTAGTCTTTAACTTGTTGGCTATTATTACTTACCGTAAACGGTCGTAAGGCATAAATGACAAGAAATATTATCATTTAATTGATGCTTAAACGGCATTTAAAGACTCTTTAAATTCAAAACAGGAATTCTTGCAGATTAAAAGCATGATTCTTGTTGATAAAAAGCATGGTTATTATTCAGAAAAAACGTACTTCTTATATTACATTCATTCTCAGTATATTACAAGCTCATCTTTGAATGACATATCTTGTAAATAAATTTCCAATAGCTACAATATTGTTATCTCTTCATTTCACACCACTATTGCTTTAATGGTTTTATAATAAATGTTTAATTCTGAAGTAGACTTTTCAGCAAAGTGCAATCGATCTTTTCAGCAAACTTCTTCTTATTTGGTCGCCCTATCTTTGCATTAAAATTAAATCGAACTGAAAATTTTAAAATGCAATTATAATGACTCATCTCAGAAAAATCAAAACCTCTCTGTTATTATCGGGCCTCATCATTTTGTGTGCTTGTAATGGCAACAATCAAAACGTTCGTCAAAATCGGGAATGGAAAACTCAGGTTGTTTCTAAATCTGATATTAATACTACAAACCGCTATTCGGCTTCTATTCAGGGGCGACAGGATATAGAAATCAGACCGCAGGTTTCAGGTACCATTATATCGGTGAATATTAAAGAAGGAGAAAGCGTAAAGAAAGGCCAGACACTATTTGTCATTGATCAGGCCCCTTATCTTGCCACATTAAATCAGGCCGTTGCAAATGTGAAGGCAGCCAAATCTGCTCTGGCAACTGCCAAACTGAATTATACCGGCAAGCAGCGTCTCTTTACAGAGAAAGTGATCTCTGAAAATGAAATGCTGATTTCAGAGAATGAGTTTCATAGTGCAGAGGCAACCCTTGCGCAATGTGAAGCAGCCGAAATGAGAGCACGTACAGATTTATCTTATACCGAAATAAAGAGCCCGGTAAATGGCATGGCCGGAATAATTCCTTTCCGTCAGGGAGCATTAGTGGGTCCTGACATTTCACAACCGCTTACCAATGTTTCCGACAATTCTGAAATGTATGTCTACTTCTCTATCAGCGAAAACCAGGCGCTTGCCATGATGCGTGAATGGGGTTCGATGGAGAAAACCATTGAAAATATGAATAAGATAGAATTGATGTTGGGTGATGGTTCGGTTTACGACAAGAAAGGACAAATTGAAAGTATCAGTGGCGTGGTAGACCGTAATACAGGTTCAGTAGCCTTGAGAGCTGTTTTTGATAATCCGGATAAACTCTTGTTAAGTGGATCATCGGGTAATGTGCTGATTACGACTAAAAACGAGAATGTCATTGTCATTCCACAGTCGGCTACGTCTAAAATCCAGGATCGCTATCTGGTATATAAGGTTATCGATGGCAAAGCACAGTCGGCTCAGATTATTGTTGCCAATGAGAATAACGGAAAAGAGTATATCGTTTTATCGGGCCTTAACGAAGGTGATGTGATTGTGGCTGATGGCGTAGGTGTTCTGCGCGAAGGAATGGTAATAACTACAAGCAATTAAGAAAATAGAAATGAAGAATAATATATTTATAAAGCGACCTGTACTGGCGCTGTCTATCGCCTGTGTCATACTAATTGTGGGTATCGTCTCCTTAGTAACACTACCGGTAGAACAATATCCTGATATCGCTCCGCCTACGGTGCAGGTATCGACAAGCTATACCGGTGCAGATGCCGATGCTGTACAGCAAAGTGTGATTGTGCCTTTGGAGGAAAGTATCAATGGTGTGGAAGATATGATCTATATGACATCCACGGCAACGAATACTGGTGCGGCAACAATCAATATCTATTTCAAACAAGGAACTGACCCTGATGTGGCTGCGGTAAATGTACAAAACAGAGTAGCTAAAGCGCAGGGATTATTGCCTGCAGAAGTGGTCAGAGTCGGGGTAAGTACCGAGAAACGGCAGAATAGTAATATGCAGATTATTTCTGTGATGTGTACGAATGGCAGATATGACGAAGCGTTCATTGCTAACTGGCTTGACATCAATCTTTTTCCACAGATTAAACGTATTGAAGGGGTAAGTAATGTTGCAACAAATAGCAATCTATACAGTATGCGCATCTGGCTGAAACCTGATGTGATGGCACAATATAAACTCATTCCATCGGACATTTCGAAAGTTTTGAACGAACAGAACATTGTAGCTTCAGCTGGTGCTTTAGGCGAGAACTCTGAGAATACTTTCCAGTATGTGATGAAATATAAAGGTCGTCTGAAGGAAATTGATGAATTTGAAAACATCGTTATCCGTTCTGAACAGGATGGGAATATCCTGCGACTGAAAGATGTGGCTGATGTGGAGCTTGGTGCAGAGTCTTACAATTTCCAGACATTTGTAAACGGTAATCCCGGGGTAAACTTCGTAATCAATCCGATGCCCGGAGTTAACACTACCATGGTCAATAATAAGATTATCGAGCTCTATGATGAAGTAAAGAAAACGATGCCAGAAGGCCTTGAGATTGTGGTTTATCTGAACACGAATGAGTTCTTGTTCGCTTCTATGCAGGGAGTGATCGAGACATTAATTCTTGCCATCATTCTCGTTATTCTTGTGATCTATTTCTTCTTGCAGGATATCAAGAGTACACTGATTCCATCGACTGCGATCATTGTATCGATCATTGGTACTTTTGCGGTGATGCACGTGATTGGGTTTAGTATTAATCTTCTGACTCTGTTTGCTCTTGTACTGGCCATCGGTACGGTGGTAGATGATTCGATTGTGGTTGTGGAAGCCGTGCAGTCTAAATTCGATAAAGGTTATAAATCGCCATTTGCAGCAACAAGAGATGCAATGGGCGAAGTAACGACTGCCATTATATCGACCTCCATGGTATTTCTTGCCGTATTTATTCCGGTAACATTTATGGGAGGAACATCGGGATTATTCTATACGCAATTCGGTGTAACAATGGCAGTTGCAGTAGTAATTTCCAGTCTTTGTGCTCTTACGCTGGTTCCTGCTCTTTCGGCCATCATACTTCGTCCGCCTGTTGACACGCATAGTGATAAGAGTATTAATGCACGTGTAAGATCGGCTTATAACGCTTCTTTCTCGGCATTATCGGGTAAATATAAACGTGGTGTATTGTTTATGATTCGTCATCGCTGGATGGCATGGTCATCACTTGTCATAGCAGTTATCCTGTTTGTCTTCTTTATCAAAACCACACCTACCGGATTGGTTCCGCAGGAAGATAAAGGTAACCTTTTTATCAGTGTTGGTATCTCACCAGGTAGCACTATCGAGAAGACTGCCGAAGTGATGGATCGGATTGAAGCCATTGTGATAGCCCAGCCAGAGGTTGATAACTATGCCAGAATCGACGGTTCGGGTATTATGGCTGGTATCGGATCTTGCTACGGAACGTTCTTTATCAGATTAAAAGACTGGAGCGAACGTCCGGGTAAAGAGCATACAGGGATAGCGGTAATTAATCGCTTTAATGAATTGTTTGCCCACATTGCAGAAGCCGATATTTTTGTGCTTCAGGAAGGTATGATCCCCGGATATGGTACAGGTAATGCTGTCGAACTGCATTTGCAGGATAGAACGGGCGGTGATATCGAAACATTCTATGAAGCATCGCAACGTTTCCTTGCTGCTCTTCGCGAAAGAAAAGAAGTCGCTACTGCCTATAGTTCTTTTGCTTTGGATTTTCCACAATACAGCGTTGAAGTGGATGCTGCAAAATGTATGCGTGCCGGAATAACGACTGATGAAGTCATGAATGTATTAGGTAGTTATTATGGTGGCAATTATGCTTCAAACTTCAATCAGTTCGGTAAGATTTATCGTGTCATGATGCAATCAGCACCTGAATATCGACTGGATGAAGCATCACTGGCCAATACATTTGTGCGTGCAGGTAATGGAGAAATGGCGCCACTCAATCAGTTTGTGACGATCAACAGCGTAAATGGTTCAGAGATTCTTTCCCGCTTTAATCTGTACAGTTCTATATCGACAAGTGTAAGTGCCTCTCCGGGATATTCCAGTTCACAAGTAATGGATGCAATTAGTGAAGCTGCCGCACTAACTCTTCCCGTGGGATATAGCTATGAGTATGGAGGTATTTCAAGAGAAGAGGCACAAGGCAGTGGTGCACGATCGGCATTGATCTATCTGCTTTCTGTGACATTGATTTATTTCATCCTGGCATCATTATACGAAAGTTTCTTAGTGCCTTTTGCGGTAATTCTTGCCGTACCATTCGGCTTAATGGGCAGCTTTTTATTTGCCCGGATATTCGGTCTGGAGAATAACATTTATCTGCAGACAGCCATTATCATGCTTATCGGACTACTGGCAAAAACATCGATTCTGATTGTGCAGTTTGCTCTGGAAAACCGACGTGCAGGAATGAGGATATTTGATGCAGCCTACAATGCCGCAATCTTACGTTTCCGTCCCATTCTGATGACCGTATTAACGATGGTCTTCGGTCTTCTGCCACTGTTTATGTCATCCGGAGCCGGAGCTGTGGGTAATGTATCTTTGGGAACAGGCGCACTTGGTGGTATGCTGATTGGTACATTCTCGCTTTTATTTGTGGTACCGGTATTTTTTATTGCCTTCCAAACGCTTCAGGAGAAGTTTATCAAATCTAAAGACGATGATCATATCAATGAATAAAAATATGTCTCAAATGAAAATTATTAAATATACGATAACGATGACTCTGCTTCTGCTCTCAATGAGCAGTTGCGGAATCTATACAAAATATTCTGCACAAACTGAATTGGATAATAATGATATCTATGGTGATATTCAGTTATCGGCAGACTCAGCTAATCTGGCGATGCTCTCCTGGAAAGAACTCTTTACCGATGAGAAGCTGCAAGAACTAATAGAGTTTGGTTTGAATAACAACAGAGATGCGCAAGTGGCTTTACTTCGTATAGATCAGGCTGAAGCATCTTTAAAAGCAGCCAAACTATCATTCCTGCCTTCATTCGCTGTTACTCCACAGGGAAATGCAAATCAGTTTGGTAGTAATTCTATTTCCTATACTTATTCCGTTCCATTATCGGCCAGCTGGCAAATCGATGCATTTGGTCGCTTGCGCAATGCCAAAGAACGTGCAAAGGTATTGGTTGAGAATAGCTATGTTTATCAGAGAGGGATACAGGCTGGATTGATTGCTACTATCGCCACGCAGTATTATACTATATCGATGCTGAGAGAGCAGGCAGTGATCATAGATGAAAGTGCCAATATCTGGTCTGAAACTTATCGTGCCATGCAATTATTGAAAGAAGCCGGACAGTATAGCGATGCAGCAGTATCGCAGGCTGAAGCCAATTATAACAGCATTCTTGCTTCGAAAGTGGAAATCAGACAACAAATTAAAGAGATGGAAAATTCTTTGTCGGTGATTTTAGGTGAGTCTATAAGAAGTATCGAAACAAATTCGCTGACTTCATGGACAAATCCGAAACTTATTGAAGTAGGTATTCCGGTTCAATTATTATCTATACGCCCCGATGTGATGCAGGCAGAACTGGCACTTGCCGCTGCATTTTATACCACCAACGAAGCACGATCAGAGTTCTACCCTAACCTGACGCTAAGTGGTAGCATCGGATGGTCGAATATTGCAGGCATTGTATCTAATCCCGGTAAACTGGTTTGGGATGTCCTTGCTTCATTAACCCAGCCTGTATTTCAGAATGGCAGATTAAAAGCGCAATATAGAATTGCAAAATCACAGCAGGAAGAAGCGAAACTCAACTTCCGCCAATTACTACTTGAAGCCGGAGCTGAAGTCAACAATGCCTATTCACAGGTACAGAGTTATTCAGAGAAATCTGTCTTTTATAAGAATCAGGTCATCTCACTGGAAAGAACCGTAAGATCGACTAAACTACTTATGGAAAGCGGTTCATCCAACTATCTTGAAGTACTGACAGCTCAGGATAATTTATTATCAGCACAGCTATCTTTAATCTCCAATCAATATAATGAAATCAATTCCTGCATTTCGTTATATCAGGCACTTGGAGGTGGAGCGAATTAGAAACAGAAAACCGCAGTTTGCTCTAAATGTCTACTGCGGTTTTCATTATTAGTCTTTTCAAAATTTACCTCATCGATAAAGTCACAGTCACATCCCCACTTCCTAACACAGAAAGCAAACTGGCCTGAGTTGCATTATCGATCTTACCCAGTCTGGTAAAGTTCCATGTATTTGGCGCATAATAAATGACAAAAGAACTCCCCTGATAAAGAATCAGGTCTCCGGTTGTTGTAGTAATCCGTTCATCATTGCGTGGCAACGTAAAGCCAAACGGTCCGACTTTCTCCATGTTAGCATAATCTTCCATTTGGATAGTCACATCTCTTTCAGCAAGAATTTCTTTCAAAGTTCTGGTCGATGAATTGTCTACCAAAGTCGCAGTCAATGTCTGATTGCCCACTATGATTTTAAGTATATTGGAATCCATATCAGCATCATTATTATTAGCATCCTCACTATCATCGTTTTCATCATTACTTTCATTATCAACAATATTTCCCGGTACATCTGGGTTCAATTCATAATCGGGATTACCAGAGCATGAAATAACAAAAGGAAACAATAATAAAAGGAATAATACATTTAGTTTTCTCATAACATTATATATTGGTGACATTACAAAGATAATGGATGAGACACAGATATAATGTAGATGAATTACTGATGCTTATACCCTTTTTACGGAAGATTTTCTCTTGATAAAATCTCTTTTAAATGTATGTTTTATCCTGCCACATAAACTCTGATTTACGTGAAGATATCAACTATTTATACATATTAAAGAATATCGTATACAAATTATCGATTATTTTGAGGAGTAGTTCTTATCATCTACATTTGCAATATACAATGTCAGTGATTATGAATAAACAAATAAGATTTGAATTACTCGTTCGCATATAAAAACAGATACGCTATCGCCCTTCGAAGCTATCTTAAACAGCTATTTCGATTCATCTTTACCAAAAGACCAGGGATTACCTTCGGTCAAATACTGCGCAGATAAATTAAATTTCTAGGCAAGCTATCTGAGTGATCTTTTACGTAAAGAAACCGGGAAAAGTGCCATCGAACATATACAGCTTAAACTGATTGATATAGCCAAAGAGAAGTTGTTTGATAAAAATAAATCTGTCAGTGAAATTGCCTGTGAGTTAGGCTTTGAATACCCGTAATATTTTAGCAGAATGTTTAAGAAACAAGTCGGGATGACTCCTAATCAATATAGAGGGAATAATTGAGAAAATACCTTATAAATAACCGCAGTAAGTACATTGTATTTACTGAAGTTGTTTATTTATTAACTATGTCCATCTTTATACGAAAGAAATATTATTGCAACACAAAATCAAAAATCTATATCAATTATCCATTTTTTTAGATCTATACTAAAAATAACATATATTAATAAACACTTCTCGTTATATAATTTACTATATTTACCAGTGTAACAATGACAAAATGCTAAATCGAATATCTATTTCATATAGATTTCAAGAATAAAACATTTATATTACACATACCTTAAGTATAGAATTCTAACAAAACACTATGCCCAAATTTTATATATTTTCAATTTTCCTGTTATTGTCAAGCACTTTTTTATATGCTTTTGACCATCCATTCATACAATACAACTTTAATTATTTAACCGAAGACAATGGATTAACTCATAATTTTGTAGATGATATTTATAAAGATTCCCATGGTTATTTATGGTTTGCTACACACAACGGACTTACACGATATGATGGTTATAATTTTCTGAGCTATAACACAACAACTACACCTGTTAATCTTAAAGGAGATTTAGTCTATAATATATGCGAGGACAATTTTAAGCGTCTTTGGGTAGCAACTGAAAAAGGTGTCGATATCATTGATCTGGATACTTACTGCAATGCGAAACTCACTATTGATCTGCATTCTACTATGTGGAATATGATGAATACCAGTGCAACCCATGTTTATAAAGATACAGCGGGGAATCTATGGATTTCGGCTGCAAACAACTTATATTGCATAGAATTCCATGAGAATGGTGAAATTAAAGATTTCTATGGTTTAGAAAAAGGAATAAGTTCAACTTCAATAAATGCTGTTGCAGATTTAGGCTGGGGTGTATGCGCAGGAATAAATAATTGCCTGATGTGTCTGGAGAAAAACAGTGAGCATTTGCTAAAAACCAAAATGGTTTCTCCCCTCTTCAGTAATCAATATGATGACTGGAAAATTCAATCACTTGAGGCTGATGATGAAGATCTCTGGATAGGGACAAATTATGGATTATATAAATACAATCATTTTGATCAGCAATTAATCGAATATAACAATTTAAAAGATAATCCGATTAATGGTAATCAGCTGCATATAACAGATATCAGAAAAAATGATTCTGAGTTAATTTTTATCGGTACACTTAACGGACTGATCATATATAATAAGAAAAGCAATGAGTTTATAGTGAATCTGCAAGATAATTCATTAGCCAATCAATCACTGAACTGCAATTATATTAATTGCATCTTGCCCGATAATAACGAGTTATGGGTTGGCACTGAAATAGGTGGAATTAATTATTTGTCTTTCCCTAAAATATTGTGTCAGATATGGCAACCGGACAGAGGGAATAAAAATTCATTATCATCCAATCCGGTGAGTTCTGTTTGCGAAGATAACAAAGGGAATCTCTGGATCGGTACCATTGAAGGTGGTTTGAATCTGAAACGAAAAGATAAAGATGGTTTTGAACATTTTAAATGTGATAAAAAAAGCAATAATTCACTGATAAACAATTCAATAAGCGGACTATTAATTGATTCCCGTAATTATCTTTGGGCCTATACATGGGGGATGGGAATCAGCAAAATCAATATCAATGATTTGAATAATTTATCTTTTAAAAATTACTCACGCGGAATGACTCAGGGACTCACAGGCAACTTTATATCGAGCGCCTGTGAAGATACCATAAACAATGGAATATGGTTTGGCACAACAGAAGGTTTGCATTTTTACGATAATGAAAAAGAGACTTTCCAGCCTGTTCGTTTTAATATTTCCGGAAATAATTTTGATTCGATGAATTCTCTTTGTATTGATCGTAAACACAGATTATGGATAGGAACTTCACGTGGTGTATTTATTATCAATCTATTTTCGTTTGCCCGCAGCCGACGCCATTTTGACTACAAGCATATCACAGAAAAATTATCAGACTCCAAATCATCCAATACTGATAAAATAAACTGCATATACGAAGATGGTAATGGCATTATCTGGATTGGTTGCAATGGAAGTGGATTATATAAACTGGAAAGTGATGGAAATGATACATATTGTTTTTCTAATTATACATTGAATGATGGTTTACCCAACAACAATATTATAGGTATATTAGAAGATAACTCCGGGAATTTATGGTTCTCAACGAATCAGGGCATTTCGCAATTAACCAAGTCAAATATGGTTTTCAATAATTATAGCAAACACGACGGATTACAAAGCAATCAGTTCTATAGAAATGCATATTATTATTCCTCAAAAGATAATCTGCTCTATTTTGGCAACACAGCCGGGCTAATTGCGATTAATCCGCATACACCCATAATCACTCCCCGTAATAACGATGTATTAATTACTGAACTTTCTATTTTAGGTGAGACCATTTATCCTGCTAACAATAAATATATTAAGAATAATATTTCAATTGCAAAAGATATATTTATACATGAAAAACATCAATCGATAGAACTGTCTTTTTCTTCCAGAAACTATGATTATAATAAACAAATACGTTATGCCTATCGCCTTAAAGGGTATGAGAAAAACTGGAATGAATTAAAAGCCGGTGATAATAAGGCACGTTATTCATCCATTACGCCGGGTAACTATACTTTTGAAGTCTATACAACAGATAATAAAGGTAACTGGCTTAATAATGTTACGAGTATAAATATTCATGTCGAGCCATATTTCTATAAAGCATGGTGGTTTTTATTAATATTGTTTTTGATAGTAATATTTCTTGCAAGTTATTTCTATGTATGGAAAGTAAACTCATATCGACGACAAAAAGAAATCCTTGAAAATACTGTCGAAGAAAGAACCGCGAAACTTTCTGTACAAAATAAGCAATTGATAGATATGAGCCGGAAACTTGCCAACACTACCGAAGAGAAAATTGCATTCTTTACCAATATTACTCATGAATTTCGTACGCCCGTTACCTTAATAAATGGTCCTCTCGATTTAGCATTAAGATATAGCAAAGATCCACTTGTTACAGAACAGATTCAGTTAGCTGAACGTAGTTCTAAATATCTTTTATCGCTGGTAAATGAATTAATGGATTTCCGTAAAATAGATTCTCAGAAAGTAGTCATCGATAAAAAAGAAGGAAACTTTATCACTTTTATTGATAATATACTAATCCCTTTCAGAGCATTTGCAAAAGACAGACAAATTACAATTACAACTTATATCCGGTTGGAAAATGAAAATCTTATACTCGATTATGAATACATGAAAAAAGTTATCATCAATCTTGTTTCAAATGCATTGAAATTTACACCTGACAATGGAAAAATCAATATCTATGTTGCGAGTTTGATGAATGACAATCAGGAAAAAATAATCTATCTTGGTATTGAAGATAATGGCAATGGCATAGACGAGGATGATTTAGATAAAATATTTGACCGGTTTTACCAGTCAAAGAAAACTATTAAACACCAAACGACTAATCAAAGCGGTACCGGTATCGGTCTGTATTTGTGTCAGGAGATTATACATTTACACGGAGGATCAATAAAAGCATGCAACAATAAGAATAAAGGTGCAACCATACGCATAACCTTACCATATATTGATTCAAAAATCAATTCATATCCTGCGTTCGAAATAAATAAATGCATTGTAGATAAACATTCTGTTTTAAATAAACAACCGGTGACAACTTTAAAAGAGAATGAAGAAA
>CAMTOS010000100.1 GCA_947074195.1 uncultured Bacteroides sp. | reverse complement strand
GATTTTAAACTGATTCGCGACTATATGCCTAATCTGGTTGTGGTAAATATGGAAGATACTAACGCAAGTGTAATTCCCGGTTTTACTTTCTCGCACAAGAAATATCTATTACGCGTAACTTTACCAAAAAACCTGAGAGTAATTGGTGAACGTAGTTTTAGCAACTGTGCACGTTTGTCGGGCGAACTTATTTTGCCTGCAACGGTTAATTCTATAGAATATGGAGCGTTTATGGGTTGTACCCGACTCTCTGCCGTCAAAGCCACCGGTAAAGAGCTTAATGCGGTTGCCGACGATATATTCGGTGACGACAGCAAAACTAAATTAATCAGATAACTAAATTCAGGGCAAAGACATTTCATCTTTGCCCTTTTATATAAACCATATGTTGAAGCTTATGAAGAAACTCATTCAGGGCGGACGGTTCACTCCGGACTGCTATTCAGATGAAATAGAAAAGAAAATTCAACGCTACCGTAAGGAGAAGATCAAACTTCCTCCGCGAAAAGTATTGCGCACACCCGAACAGATTGAAGGAATACGCAAAAGTGCAAAAATCAATACTGCCCTGCTCGATTATATATCGGCAAATATAAAAGAAGGTATTACAACGGCCCAGATCGATAAATGGGTGTACGATTTCACGACTGAGCATGGCGCTATCCCGGCTCCGCTAAACTATGAAGGTTTTCCGAAAAGCGTTTGTACCAGCATAAACGAAGTGGTGTGTCATGGCATCCCGTCTGAGCATCGCGTGCTGAAAAGTGGCGATATTGTGAATGTTGATGTATCGACTATCCTTGATGGCTATTTCTCGGATGCCTCGCGTATGTTTATGATTGGTAAGGTAGATGAAGAAAAGCAGCGCCTGGTACAGGTTACAAAAGAGTGTCTGGAACTTGGTGTGGCTGCAGCTCAGCCATGGGCACGCCTGGGTGATGTGGGTGCAGTAATTCAGGAACATGCCGAGAAGAATGGTTACAGCGTGGTACGCGATCTCTGCGGTCATGGTGTGGGACTGAAGTTCCATGAAGAGCCTAACGTTGAGCATTTCGGCCGCCGTGGCACGGGTATGCTTATTGTTCCGGGCATGACTTTCACCATCGAACCAATGATCAATATGGGCGATTATGAAGTCTATGTTGATGATGAAGATGGATGGACAGTCCTGACAGATGATGGTGCTCCGTCGGCACAATGGGAAAATATGATTCTTATTACCGAAACCGGAAATGAGATCTTATCGAAATAGGAAGAAACAAAAAAGCCGCTCCAAATGAATGGAGCGGCTTTTTTGTTTTTATAAATTAGTCAGTTATGCACTGGCTTTCTTAGGTAATACTAAACTCAGAACTATGAAGCCTAAAATACCGGCAAGCGCTGTACCCGAGAGTACTCCGAACTTGGCCTGATTCAACAACTCAGGATTGCTTGATCCGAATGAAAGGTTGGCAATAAACAGTGATACGGTGAAACCGATACCCCCTAACAGGCAAATACCGCTCAAGTTCTTCCATGACATTCCTGTAGGCATTGGCGCAATTTTAAAGCGAATAGCTCCCCACGTAAACAGATAGATTCCGAAGAATTTACCTATCAGAAGACCTAAAGCAACAGCAATTGTTACCGCTCCGATAACTTCTCCATCTCCACCACTGAATACTACACCTGCATTTACAAAGGCAAACAGCGGCAGAATAATGTAATTTACCAAACCATGCAAGTTATCTTCCAGAGATTGCAGCGGACTAATCACGCGGTCAGAAGCTGACTCCAGACGTTTCAGCTGGGCAATCTGCTCATTGGTAAGAATGATGCTTTCCTTCTCCGGCAATACAGGGAAATCTTGTAATACACGACGCATACGGGCCACATATTTACCTACATTTAACTGTGGTTTAGCAGGAATAACGAAGGCAAGCAATACACCGGCAATTGTACTGTGAATACCCGATTGTAAAAACAGATACCAGATGATTACACCGAAAATCATGTAGAACAGTTTGTTGTTTGCACCATATTTACCGATGGCCCAAACACAAAGCAACAAGATTCCTGCAGCAATCAGATAACCGTAAGCCACGTGTCCGCTATAGAAAATAGCAATCACAAGAATACCGCCGATATCATCGACAACAGCAAAAGCAGTAAGGAAGATTTTGAGAGCTACAGGAACACGTTTGCCCAGCAGACTGAGTACACCAAGCGAGAAGGCAATATCGGTAGCCATTGGAATGGCCAGACCAGCGCCTGCCTCTGTGCTTGGAGGACAAACAAATGAGTAGATCAACACGGGTATAATCATACCTCCGCAAGCAGCGATAAATGGTAATATCGCTTTGCGGAAAGAAGATAATTCGCCCACAAGCACTTCGCGTTTAATTTCGAGACCCACGAGGAGGAAAAAGATCGTCATCAGACCATCGTTAATGAATTCCAGCATCGTGAGGTTGTGCCCTCCGTGTGACAATAAATTGAAGCTACCGATTCGCAGATGTAACTCATGCGATAAAAATTCCTGGTACGCAGGGGCCAACGGTGAGTTGGCAATAATGGCAGCTGCAATGGCTGTCAAAAAGAGTAAGAGACTCGCCAGAATGTTTAACGACGAAATGTGTCTCAGTGAACGAAAAATGGTCATATCATGTTAATTTAAAAAACTCTATGGATATTATTCCAGAGCGGGACCGTAGGTTCTGAGCGCCAGATTCTTCACCCACATCACAAAGACGCCGGTCAGAATAAGGTTCAGTACGATGGTCAGCACAGAAATAATAAGGGCCGGCCCTCCCAGGTTGTACCCCAGTGCGATGAAGATAACTCCCGCACCTACCTCACCACGGGTAAACATACCAATGGAAAGTGCAAGACGTTCGCTCAACTTACGATCGCGATAGAAAAATACAGGGCAAAGTTTACCCAGATTCGACAAAATTGATACTATTACTACATGGAACGCAATTACTACCCATGGCATCATTGGCTGTTCACCAGTAATTGAAAGTGTTCCTTCCAGAGATTCTACCGGTTCGATACCGATAAAGTGTGGCATTGCCATACCTACAAGGAACATGAAAAAGAACGATATGAAAGTAGACGCTTTCTCTTCGATTGGCGAATGACTTTCTTTATGTTTCATAATCATACCCAACACGAATGCGGGCAATAATATCTCGATATGAATGCTACCTTCTGCACCATAGAAATTCTTGGTAATGAGGTAAACACCCTGACAAATCACGAAAATGATGGTAGAATAAACAAGTATTGATATCCAATCCTGGCGGAAGCTATACTTACTTAATTGTTTCCAGCCAATCCATAATAAAGCAAATACTACCATGATGATGACGATTAACTGCCAGCGAAGGCCAATCATCATAATCTGCAGCGGAATCATTAAAAGAATGGTATCAAGGTCATCAAAGATGGCAAGAACCTGAATCTTTTTATACATCCAGCTGGTTTTCAATCCTAAAGCCGCAAGCATCGTAAACAAGATACCTGCCGATGTTGGTGCGGCAAAACGGCTGAGCAATAAGTTCTCTTTCCAGGCTTCCCAACTATTCCAGTATTCAGGTGGAAGTAATATAAATATATAATACAGAGCGATAAGAATCCAGGGCACAGCAGCAGTAGCCATGGCGATAAAATAATCGGCCGCATAGCTTCTCCAGCGAGTCTTATCCAACTCAAATTCTCTTCCCACATTGATCATGATGAAACCAAGGCAGATATAAAGCAACGTGTTTGATGTTGTTTTAATAGCGCCTTCAGCCGGTATCACCTGTGATACAACCAATCCTAAAATTAGGAAAACCGAAAACAATAGAACTTTTCTCATTAGTGTTTGATTTTAATACGATAGTGGCTTCTTTATTTAATTAAGCCATACCAGTGTTTAATAAGTATGAATTAAAGTAAAAAAGATATTTGTGTTTGCAAAAAGAGTGGCACGAAAAGTCGGAAAATTCTGCCACCCTTATCAAGTATCTTTTATCAGAAAATTTTAATCAAGTTTCAATACGGCTAAGAAAGCTTTTTGTGGTACCTCTACGCTACCAATTTGCTTCATTCGCTTCTTACCTTTCTTTTGCTTCTCGAGCAGCTTACGCTTACGGCTCACGTCACCACCATAACATTTTGCAGTTACGTCTTTACGCAAAGCCTTAATCGTCTCACGCGAAATAATCTTCGAGCCGATTGCCGCCTGAATAGCGATATCAAATTGCTGACGCGGGATAAGGTCTTTCAGTTTTTCGCACATACGGCGACCCATATCAACAGCATTATCAACGTGTGTCAGTGTAGACAAGGCATCTACAGACTCACCATTCAGTAGGATATCAAGTTTGATTAGTTTTGAAGTACGGAAACCTTCCTGATGATAATCGAAAGAGGCATATCCTTTTGAGATACTCTTAAGTTTATCATAGAAATCGATTACAATCTCGCCCAATGGCATGCTATAAAAGATCTCTACACGATTTCCGGAAATATATTCTTGTTTTAAAAGCTCTCCGCGTTTACCCAGACACAGCGACATGATAGGGCCGATATAATCAGTAGTAGTAATTACAGATGCTTTAATATAAGGTTCTTCAATATGATCAATTAAAGTCGGATCGGGCATACCACCAGGGTTATGCACCTCTTTTACCTCGCCTTGCTTATCGTAAATTAAATAAGATACGTTAGGCACGGTTGTAATTACGTTCATATCGAACTCACGATCCAGACGTTCCTGTACAATTTCCATATGTAAAAGACCAAGGAAACCGCAACGGAAACCAAAGCCCAGTGCCAGTGATGATTCAGGCTGGAAAGTCAGAGAAGCATCATTCAGCTGAAGTTTCTCCAATGAAGCACGCAGGTTTTCATAATCCTCAGCATCAATCGGGTAAAGACCGGCAAATACCATTGGTTTTACCTCTTCGAATCCCGAGATACTTTCAGCACAAGGACGTGCAATATGTGTGATGGTATCACCCACCTTTACTTCTTTCGAACTCTTGATACCCGAAATAATATAGCCTACATCTCCTGTACGAAGCTCTTTACGGGGAACCATATCGAGTTTCAATACACCGATTTCATCAGCTGCATATTCTTTACCGGTATTAAAGAATTTCACTTTATCTCCCTGACGGATAGTACCATTCTCAATTTTAAAATAAGCAATGATACCGCGGAAAGAGTTGAATACAGAGTCGAAAATCAATGCCTGTAACGGTGCTTCCTCATCACCCTTTGGTGCAGGAACACGTTCTACAACAGCGGCAAGAATATCTTCAACACCCAATCCGGTTTTACCCGAAGCACGGATGATTTCTTCACGTTTACAACCCAAAAGTTCGATGATTTCATCTTCTACTTCTTCGGGCATTGCGCTGGCCATATCACATTTATTGATAACCGGAATAATTTCCAGATCATGTTCAAGGGCCATATATAGGTTTGAAATGGTTTGAGCCTGTACTCCCTGTGAAGCATCTACAATAAGTAATGCTCCCTCGCAGGCCGCGATAGAACGCGAAACTTCGTAAGAAAAGTCTACGTGTCCCGGAGTATCGATAAGATTCAGAACATATTTTTCGTTATTATAAGTATATTCCATCTGGATGGCATGGCTCTTAATCGTGATACCACGCTCCTTTTCCAGATCCATGTCATCCAACATCTGTCCAGATGTTACCTGAATGGTTTTTGTAAACTCCAACAAACGATCGGCAAGTGTCGACTTACCATGGTCAATATGTGCAATAATGCAGAAATTGCGAATATGCTTCATTATAGATAATTAATAGCTATTGTTTAAAAAAACGAGTGCACAAAGATAATATATTTTCTTTAAGTTTCACAACCAACGCTTTAGATGTTAATATAAGCATTATTGAAAATTAAACATCTGCAGTTGCAACGTTAACAGAGAAGCATTTGTTTTTAAAAGATGCTTTATTTATTAACAGAGCATAGAGTTTAACAGATGGAGATAAAAAAAGCGTCACTTCAACCAATTGGCATAAGTGACGCTATATCAGCAATATATATTTTTATTTCATTCCTAATTCTTCGCGAAGATAGATTGGCGTATAACCTTTTTTGCTTTTAGCTACCTCTTCGGGTGTACCGCAACTTAGCAATTCGCCGCCACCTTTACCACCTTCGGGTCCCATATCAATAATATAGTCGGCTTTTTTGATCACATCAAGATTATGCTCGATGACAATAACCGTATTGCCTTTATCTACCAAACGGTTTAGTACATTGAGTAACACACGAATATCTTCGAAATGAAGTCCCGTTGTAGGTTCATCGAGAATATAAAGTGTCTTTCCTGTATCACGTTTAGATAACTCGGTAGCCAGCTTCACACGCTGACTTTCTCCACCGGATAAAGTTGTAGACGATTGTCCCAATTTGATATAACCTAACCCCACATCCTGCAAAACTTTTATTTTATTTAAGATTTGAGGTACATTTTCGAAGAACTCAACAGCTCTGTTGATGGTCATATCGAGTACATCGGCTATCGATTTTCCTTTAAAACGAACTTCCAGCGTTTCGCGGTTGTAACGTTTGCCATGACAAACTTCGCATGGAACATATACATCCGGAAGGAAATTCATTTCGATGGTTTTATAACCATTTCCCGAACAAGCTTCACAACGACCGCCCGATACATTGAACGAGAAACGTCCCGGTTTGTATCCGCGAATTTTAGCTTCAGGAAGATCTACAAATAAGTTACGAATATCTGTAAATACTCCCGTATACGTAGCCGGATTAGAACGCGGAGTTCTGCCCAAAGGCGATTGATCCACATTCACCACTTTATCTATATTTTCCAAACCTTCAATTGAGCGATATGGAAGAGGATCCTGTAATGAACGATAAAACTTCTGCGAAAGAATAGGCTGAAGTGTTTCGTTAATCAGCGTAGATTTTCCACTACCCGATACTCCGGTTACACAAATCAGTTTACCCAATGGGAAATCAACACTGACATCTTTCAGGTTATTCCCTGTAGCACCAATCAGCTTCAGCGATTTACCATTACCTTCACGACGTTTTTCTGGGATTTCAATGCTTACTTCACCATTTAAATACTGAGATGTCATGGTCGATGTTTCAAGCATCTTCCCGGGAGTGCCGGCAAAAACTACTTCTCCACCCAAACGACCGGCTTTAGGTCCCATGTCTACCACATAATCGGCAGCCATCATCATATCTTTATCATGTTCTACCACGATAACCGAATTACCCAGATCACGAAGATCTTTCAGTGATTTTATCAGACGTACATTATCACGCTGATGCAAACCAATACTCGGTTCATCGAGAATATAAAGCACATTCACTAACTGCGAACCAATCTGCGTAGCCAGACGAATACGCTGACTTTCTCCACCCGAAAGTGTAGCTGAACTTCTGTTCAGTGAGAGATAATCCAAACCTACATCCAATAAGAATTTCAGGCGTTGACGAATCTCTTTCAGAATTTCCACCGCAATCTTACGTTGTTTGTCGGTGAGTTTATCTTCCACATGCGACAACCATTCATAAAGTTCGCTGATATCCATATCGGCCAGTTGGTTGATGCTTTTATCAACAATCTTAAAATGCAGTGCTTCCTGATTCAGTTTTGCTCCGTGACACTCCGGACAAGCCGCAGTCTTTGCAAACTGTTCTGCCCATTTTTGTGCCGATGCCGAAGCATCTTTTTCCTGAAGCATCTGAATATATTTCACAACCCCTTCGTAGGTCACGAAATAGTCAGAAGTAGTATGAATTACCGAACTTTTTAGTTTGATGCGTTCATCAGCACCATATAATATCTCTTCAATCGCTTCTTCGGGCAATTTATCTACCGGAGTTTTCAGGGTAGCATCCCACTTTTCGAGCAATGCACCTATCTGCCAGAAGATCATACTGTTTTTAAACTTTCCAAGCGGAGCAATGGCACCTTCATGAACTGAAAGCGAGCGATCAGGAATTACTTTATCATTATCAATCAGATTGACAACACCTAATCCTTTACAACGCGGGCAAGCACCCTGAGGAGAGTTGAAAGAAAAGTTATGCGGAGCAGGTTCACGATAAGACAATCCTGTAGCAGGATCCATTAATCGCTTACTGTAGTGACGAATCTCATTGGTTTCAGCATCGAGAATCAGCAATAAACCATCACCCTGACGCATAGCCGTAGCCACACTTTGTTTCAGGCGCTTGTCATCTTTATCACTTACCATCATCTTATCAACCACCACTTCGATATCGTGGTTTTTGTAACGGTCAAGCTTCATGCCATGAGTAATTTCACGCACTTCACCATCTACGCGTACATATAAATAGCCCTTCTTACGAATCTGTTCGAAGAGTTCTTTATAGTGTCCTTTACGGGCACGCACCAACGGAGCAAGCATCATGATCTTCTTACCGTTATAATCTTTCAGAATCAGATCGAGCACCTGCTCTTCGGTATATTTAATCATTGGCTCACCCGATATATATGAGTATGCCACACCTGCACGCGCATAGAGCAAACGCAGATAATCGTAAATTTCGGTGGTCGTTCCCACTGTAGAACGCGGATTCTTGTTGGTCGTTTTTTGTTCGATAGAAATAACCGGACTCAACCCGGTGATCTTATCGACATCAGGGCGTTCCAGATTACCCAGGAAATTACGCGCATATGCCGAGAAAGTCTCGATATAACGGCGTTGTCCTTCGGCAAAAATCGTATCGAAAGCCAATGAAGATTTCCCGCTGCCGCTCAGTCCGGTAATTACCGTCAGGCTATCGCGTGGAATCTCCACATCAATATTTTTAAGGTTGTGTACACGCGCTCCGTACACATTTATATACTCTTGTTCTTGCATATTTTATTGAAAAATCATCTCAAAATATTTATATCACCGCGGTGATTATACACCACACCATCAGCACCGAGTGCCTTTACCACAATATAATAAACACCGGCAGGAACTTGTTTGCCATGAGCCGTTCCATCCCAGCCTTCGTCTATATTTGCCAGATTCCAGTGATAAAGTTTTTGTCCCCATCGGTTAAAAACCGTGGCTTCAAACTTTACCAGAGATTTATACGTCACCTGAAAAATATCATTTATACCATCGTCATTAGGCGAAAAGGCATTTGGTATTTTCAGTTCAGATTCAGAAACTATTATCGTAAATGTTTCTGATATATCAGTTATTTCCGTATCCAGATCGGTCACCTGTAATCTTACATAAGATGTACCTGCGTTATCGAAGGTATACGTTGTATTTTCGTCAAAACGGGTAAGAAAAATAGTAGAAAAGTCGGCATCATCCGAGAAATTCCATTCAAAACGCAGCGACGGATTCACTTCTTCCATATTAGCCGCGAAATAGAATTCGAGCGGAGCACTACCTGTATATGAGTCGCCGCCATACATTTGATAAGAGTCTTCGGGAATCGCACCATTCTCTTGCAGCAAAGTAGCTACAGGATTAAGTTGTGCCCAACCTGATGCACAGCTTAATAACAGAATGACACTCAAAAAATATCTATAATTTCGTATCTCCATAACAAATGCAAAATTAATGTTTTCGTGTTGAATAATAAAGATGATACCAAAGTATTATTAAATTCTTAACTCAAATATTGTGAATATATTATTGGCTTTTCTTACCTTTGTTGCTTAATTTCGCTAACCCGTTAGAACAATCATTGATGAAACCGATTATAAAACAACTCATTATTTTCTTTTTTATCATAAGTGTTACTTGTCTTAATATTAACGCTCAGGATAATAACACCTATTTCCTTCATACCGTAGAAAAAGGTCAAAGCCTCTATTCTATCTCAAGTATGTATAAAGTCCCGATAGATGATATCGTAAAACTCAATCCCGGTTCTGCTGATAAAATACGCATTGGCACACAATTGCGAATTCCACAACTTCATGCCACCAATTCCTCTACCGATACTTATCACACCATTATAGCCGGCGAAACACTTTATCGCCTCTCGGTACAATATGGTGTAAGTGTTAAGGCGATATGTGAAGCAAATCCGGGTTTAAGTACAGAAAACTTTAAAACCGGCGAAGTTATTCGCATTCCTTCAAATGCCAATTCATCGCAAGTTATTACTACAATAACCGAGCCACAAAATAATGTGTCACAAAACAAGCCTCTATCTCCTTGTAAAGACATGCATAAGGTTGAGCGTCGTGAAACACTTTACAGCATCAGCCGTAAATATGGCATTACCGAAGAAGAGTTATTAGAAGCCAATCCTGAATTGGTAAAAGGCTTAAAGAAAGGTAAATTCGTATGCATCCCCTATCCGAAAAGTCAGAGTGCACAAAGTCAGTCTGCTTCCGGACCTTCAGATAAAGAATTATTCCAGGCAAACAAACAGCAGGCTGAAAAATACAATACGATAAAAGCAGCCCTGATGCTACCATTGTTGCAAGACAAACGTATGGTGGAGTATTACGAAGGTTTCCTTATTGCCATCGACAGTTTGAAACGCACAGGAGTTTCTATTGACCTGCATGTTTACAATCTTGATGAAAGTGCTTCAACATTAAATAAGATTCTTGCCAACAGCGCCATGAAGCAAATGAACATCATCTTTGGTCCGGCACAATCTGCCCATACCAAGACACTCGCTACATTTGCTAAAGAAAACAATATTAGTCTGGTGATTCCTTTCTCTTCGCGTGAAGACGAGGTGTTTACCAATCCATATGTCTATCTGATTAATACTCCGCAATCTTATCTGTATTCTGAGGTATACGACCATTTCGTGCGTCAGTTCCGTAACTCTAATGTTATTTTCCTTGATTCAGGAAATGCCGAGAAAAACAAAATGAGTTTTATTGACGGACTGAAACAGGAATTAAAACAAAAGAATATTTCCTATCGTGCCCTGCCCGAAACAGCTTCTGTAGAAGGACTGAAAGGTGCTTTAGCAGAAGGTAAAGACAATATCTTTATTCCTACTTCCGGTAGTGATGCCACACTTATCAGAATATTCCCTAACCTGAAATTGCTGATTCGCGAAAATCCTGAATATAATATTCATTTGTTTGGTTACCCTGAATGGCAAACCTATACAAACGATCACCTCGATGATTTCTTCGAACTCGATACCTATTTCTATTCTTCGTTCTACACCAACAACTTGTTGCCTGCAGCCGTTGAATTCAAGGAAACCTATCATAAATGGTATGGTAAAGCCATGGAAAACAGCTATCCTAAATATGGAATGCTTGGTTTCGATACAGCTTTCTTCTTCCTGAAAGGTTTATCGCTTTACGGTTCTGAGCTCGATGAAAACGTTTCTAAAATTAATGTTCGCCCTATTCAGACCGGATTTAATTTCCAGCGCGTAAACAACTGGGGTGGTTTCATCAATAAAAAAGTATTCTTTGTACGCTTCAGCAAGAACTTCGAACTTGTAAAACTCGATTTTGAATAAAAACATGAGATATATCCGCATTATTATAACAGCTTGTATGCTGCTTCTTTTTACTGTATCAACTTATGCACAGATGGGAGAACAGCGTTACAATCTGGCAGTCGGGGTAAATGGTGGTGTCAATTTATCTACCGTTAGCTTTGACAAACATACCGTAAAACAAAGAATGCTTTTAGGACCAAACTTTGGTTTAACGGCACGCTATATTTCCGAAAAATATTTTGCCATGATCTGTGGCCTTCAGATTGAACTTAACTATGCACAGCGTGGTTGGGATAAAAAGTTTGAATTTGCAGATGGAACTACCGATAATTCACGCGGATATATCCGTAAAATGAATTATATCGAAATGCCTTTCCTTGCCCATCTGGCTTTCGGACGCGAAGTAGGTGCACAATTCTTTGTCAACCTCGGACCTCAGATTGGCTATCTCATCAGTGAATCCGAAGAAATCAGAGGGCTTACAAAAGAGGAACTCGCTTCTGAAGAATATAGCAAGCCTTTCGATAATAAGTTCGATTATGGTATTGCAGGTGGTGCAGGGTTAGAAATCCGCACCAGACGTGCCGGCCATTTCCTTATTGAAGGCCGTTATTATTTCGGTCTGGCCGACTTCTATAAAAGTGCCAAGAAAGACTACTTCTCACGTTCTGCTCACAGCACAATTACTGCAAAAATCACCTATCTGTTCGATATAAGCAAATAGCAACAAGTGGAAAAATCGTGCAAATATTCGTATTAATACGCCAATGTACCGGCTATTAATGCTATGCGTATGATTTTTCCGTAACTTTGTTATGACTTATAACGAAGACCATCCATGAAACTATTGTTAACTTTCTTTCTTCTTTTATTATTTTCCACGACAACAAATGCTCAGCCACTTTGTCAGGTAAAACATATTACCGTTAACGACGGACTC
>CAMTOS010000099.1 GCA_947074195.1 uncultured Bacteroides sp. | reverse complement strand
ACTTCTGTGCCTCTACGGCAAACTCCATCGGAAGCTTGTTTAATACCTCTTTGGCGTAACCGTTTACAATCAGACCGATGGCATCTTCTGTAGGAATACCACGCTGATTGCAATAGAAGATCTGATCTTCGCTGATCTTACTGGTGGTTGCCTCATGTTCTACTACTGCCGATTCGTTGCGGATATCCATATAAGGGAAAGTATGTGCACCACACTCATGGCCAAGCAGCAATGAGTCACACTGACTGTAGTTACGCGCATTTTCGGCTTTCGGTGCTACACGTACCAATCCGCGATAAGAGTTTTCACTCTTTCCGGCAGAGATACCTTTACTTACAATTGTACTGCGGGTATTTTTACCGATATGAATCATCTTCGTACCGGTATCGGCCTGCTGGTAATTGTTGGTTACAGCAACAGAATAGAATTCAGCAGTAGAGTTATCGCCTGTCAGGATACAAGACGGATATTTCCATGTAATGGCCGAACCGGTTTCTACCTGTGTCCACGACAGTTTGCTATCCACACCAAGGCAGTTGCCACGTTTCGTTACAAAGTTGTACACACCACCTTTGCCTTCGGCATCACCCGGATACCAGTTTTGCACGGTAGAGTATTTCACTTCAGCACGGTCGTGAACAATGATTTCCACGATTGCGGCATGCAGCTGATTCTCATCGCGCATTGGTGCGGTACAACCTTCCAGATAAGAAACATACGAATCATCATCAGCAACGATAAGCGTACGCTCAAACTGACCGGTGTTGCGGGCATTGATACGGAAATATGTAGAAAGTTCCATCGGGCAGCGAACGCCTTTCGGAATATAGACAAACGAACCATCAGAGAAGACGGCCGAGTTCAGTGCAGCGAAATAGTTATCGCGATAGTTCACCACCGAGCCCATATATTTCTTAATCAGATCGGGATGTTCTTTTACCGCTTCGCTGAACGAGCAGAAAATAATCCCCTTCTCCATCAGTGTTTCCTTGAAAGTCGTTTTCACAGAAACCGAGTCCATCACGGCATCTACCGCAATACCACTCAGTGCCATCTGTTCTTCCAGAGGAATACCAAGTTTATTAAAAGTCTTAATTAATTCGGGGTCTACTTCATCCATACTTGCCGGACCTTCTTTTTTCTGAGTCGGGTCGGCATAATAAGAGATCGACTGGTAGTCGATAGCAGGAATGCGAAGATGTGCCCATGTCGGCATTTCAAGCGTCAGCCAGTAGCGATATGCTTTCAGGCGAAACTCTAACAACCATTCAGGTTCTTCTTTCTTCGCAGAAATCAGACGAACAACATCCTCATTCAATCCTACCGGAATGATATCTGTATGAACTTCCGTGGTGAAACCATATTTGTATTTCTCCTCGGTGAGTTCTTTTACATATTTATTGGGTTCTTCTTGTTGCATCATTTTCTTGTTGAATATGATTATATATATGTTGTGTTGCCTCTGTGGCAACCGGAAATAAATACGCGTTTAGCCGTTGTATAGGATAATATAACGAAGACTCCTCTTTCTTTGTTTTCAAGATCAGCTTATTCTCCGGATCAAGATATTCCGTTGCGGCAATTACTACCATTATGAGCAGCAAAAACTTTGCCATTCCGAAGATTGCACCCAACATACGGTTCAGAAAACCGAGTGATACAGCCTCGAATGCTTTGGTCAGCAGGAATGCTGCAAAGCTGAATATCAGGGGTACGATAATCCATATCCCGATAAAGGCCACAACCTGTGCCACCGTTATCGACTCGGTAACCGTCGGGCACAATTTCTCGGCGACCGATGCATATAGCAATTTGGCAGCCACCAATCCGACAATTAGTCCGATTATGGAAGTCAGCTGTCGGATAAAGCCTTTGATAAAGCCCATTACTCCGCCAACTCCTACAAGAATAAGAATGATAATGTCGAGTGTAGTCATATCATGCAAAAAGGTGGTAAGGTGGCGTTCACTACGTAACCACTTTACCACCTTTTAAAAAATATTCTAAATGCTGTTTACAGCGTTTGTTTTACTTCAACTTCTTCGTAAGTTTCGATAATGTCGCCTACCTTAATGTCGTTGCAACCTGCAAGGCTGATACCACACTCAAAGTTAGTACCTACTTCTTTCACATCATCTTTGAAGCGTTTAAGTGCATTGATAGCACCTGTGAAGATTACGATACCGTCGCGAATCAAACGAGCCTTATCAGAACGTTTCACCTTACCAGTCTTCACAAGAGCACCGGCAACCAGACCAACTTTAGTAATGTTGAATACTTCGCGAACTTCGATTGTAGAAGTTACAACCTCTTTCACTACAGGAGCCAACATACCTTCCATTGCCGCTTTCACCTCTTCGATAGCATCGTAGATCACAGAGTATTTACGGATATCCACACCATCGTGTTCAGCCAGTCTTTCGGCAGCGCCTGAAGGACGAACGTTGAACCCTACGATAATTGCGTCAGAAGCAGCAGCCAGTGAAACGTCAGACTCAGAAATCTGACCCACACCTTTGTGAATAACGTTCACCTGGATCTGAGGAGTAGAAAGCTTGATCAACGAGTCGCTCAATGCCTCTACAGAACCATCCACGTCACCTTTCACGATGATATTCATTTCCTGGAAGTTACCCAGAGCAATACGACGGCCCACCTCATCAAGAGTAAGGATCTTATGTGTACGCAAGCCCTGTTCACGTTGCAGCTGCTCACGTTTGTTAGTAATTTCACGTGCTTCCTGATCACTTTCTACTACGTGGAAAGTATCACCTGCAGCGGGTGCACCATTCAAACCAAGGATCAACACCGGTTCAGCAGGACCTGCCTCCTGAATACGTTGGTTACGTTCGTTGAACATCGCCTTAATACGACCATAGCTGGTACCTGCAAGAACGATATCACCTACTTTCAGTGTACCGTTAGATACAAGAACAGTAGCCACATAACCACGACCTTTATCAAGTGTCGATTCAATGATAGAACCGGTAGCATTACGGTCAGGATTAGCTTTCAGGTCAAGCATTTCGGCTTCAAGAAGAACTTTCTCCATCAATTCCTGAACACCTGTACCTTTTTTCGCTGAGATATCCTGCGACTGATATTTACCACCCCATTCTTCAACCAGATAGTTCATCTGAGCCAGCTCTTCCTTAATCTTTTCAGGATTTGCATGAGGTTTATCTACCTTATTAATAGCAAATACGATTGGTACACCGGCAGCCATCGCGTGGTTAATCGCTTCTTTGGTCTGAGGCATCACGTTATCATCGGCAGCTACAATAATAATAGCGATATCGGTTACTTTCGCACCACGGGCACGCATCGCGGTAAACGCTTCGTGACCCGGAGTATCGAGGAATGTAATTTTACGGCCATCTTCAAGTGTCACGTTGTATGCACCGATGTGCTGAGTGATACCACCCGCTTCACCTGCAATAACGTTTGCTTTACGAATGTAGTCAAGCAATGAAGTCTTACCGTGGTCAACGTGACCCATCACAGTTACGATAGGTGCGCGGTGACGCAAATCTTCTTCAGCATCTTCTTCCTCAACAATAGCCTGTGCTACTTCAGCACTTACATATTCGGTTTTATAACCAAATTCTTCGGCAACCAGATTGATCGTTTCCGCATCCAGACGCTGGTTGATAGAAACCATCATACCGATACTCATACAGGTAGCGATAATCTGATTTACAGAAACGTCCATCATGTTGGCCAGCTCGTTAGCAGTTACGAACTCTGTAAGTTTCAGTGTGCGGCTTTCTGCCATTTCCTGATCTTCGAGTTCCTGCATACGGTTAGACACCAGTTCGCGTTTCTCTTTACGATATTTAGAGGCTTTATTCTTACCTTTTGTAGTAAGACGAGCCAATGTTTCTTTTACTTGTTTTGCAACATCCTCTTCGCTAACCTCCTGTTTGATAACCGGTTTCTTAAAGCGATCGTTGTTGCGGCCTCTTCTCTGACCTTGTCCCTGGCCTTGTCCCTGACCCTGACCCGGTCCTTGTCCCTGGCCTTGTCCCGGACGGTGTGGTCTCTGATGACTACCACCTTCGCCTGAGTTATTGTTCGGACGTGGTCCTCTGTCTGTATTCGGGCGCTGGAAGTTAGAAGCGTTGTTTACATCAACACGTTCTTTATTGATACGGTTGCGTTTCTTCTTATTCGCATCAGCCGATGCTGCACCATCCTTAGAAGCTGCTTTCGGATCATCTTTACGGATTTCCTTGATGATCGCATCTTTCATCTGTTTACGCTGGTCTGAGCGGATTTTCTCTTTTTCCTCTCTTTCCTTGCGTTTCTCTTCTTTCGATTTCTTCTTCGGACGCGTAGCCTGGTTCAATGCAGCAAGGTCAATCTGACCAATTACATTGATTTTGTTCACACGCTCAGTCTGGTGTATTTTGTATACACCTTCTTTGTTTTCACTGCCATTCTGTGGTTCGTCAGAACTCTTCACAGTCTCTGGCTGAGAAGTCATTTGCTTCTCTGCATCAATTTCTTTTTTCTCCTGCATAGGTACGGTTTCGCTAACCGGCTCGGGTTTAGCTTGAACAGGTTCTTCGACTACCTTTGGAGCGGGTGCCGCTACCGGCTGTTCCACTTTAGGTGTCTCTGTTACGATGGGTTTAGTTATTTCTGGTTCTTTAATTGCTTCTGGTTTCGTCTCAACCGGTTTTTCAACTGGTTTCTCAACGATTTTTTCAACCGGAGTTTCCACTGCTTTTACAACAGGTTTCTCAACCGGTGCTTCGACTGGTTTCTCAACAGGTTTCTCAACCGGTTGTTCGGTAGTAGTTTTATGTCTTACCTTGTCCAGATCTATTTTTCCAACAGTCGTTACTTTCGGACGTGCATCCTCAGGAACTACAGTTTTAATCACTTCGTCAGTTTTCACTTTCTCCGCTTTCGGTTGCTGACCTTCTTCTTTTGGTGCAGTTGTCTTGCTACGATCTTTGTTTTGTCGTTTCTGCAAAAAACGGTCAGACTCGAGCCTAAGGTCTTTATCGTTGCTGAATTCTTTCACCAGCATCGCATATTGTTCTTCGGTAATTTTAGTATTGGGACTCGCTTCAACAGTGATTCCCTTTTTTTGCAGAAATTCGACTACCGTCGATATCCCCACATTCAAGTCTCTTGTTACTTTGTTTAACCTTATCGTCATATTATTTTTTTAAAGAATTTGGAGTGAAGTGAAATTAAAAATACATCTCAAAAGCAAGCAACCAAAGAGCTAAGATTTATTTTCCAAGCCTGGTTAGTTTTCTCTTATTCTTCAAACTCCGATTTCAAAATACGTAATACCTCGTCCACCGTTTCCTCTTCAAGGTCTGTCTTTTCAATCAACATCTCACGCGGAGCGTTAAGTGCAGCTTTTGCAGTATCGATACCAATCGATTTGATTGCATCGATTACCCATGAATCGATCTCGTCTTTAAATTCGTCAAGATAGATATCATCATCCACACCGTCTTCCAGCTCGCGATATACATCAATGGTGTACTCGGTCAACATCATGGCCAGCTTGATATTCATGCCGCCTTTACCAATAGCCAGCGAAACTTCTTCGGGGCGCAAGAACACTTCTGCCTTCTTTTCTTCTTCGTTCAGGCGGATAGATGAAACTTTTGCCGGGCTAAGAGCACGCTGAATAAACAATGAAACATTAGGCGTATAGTTAATTACGTCGATGTTTTCATTACGAAGTTCACGTACAATACCGTGAATACGACTACCCTTCACACCCACACAGGCACCTACTGGATCGATACGGTCGTCATACGACTCTACTGCGATCTTGGCACGTTCGCCAGGGATACGGGCAATACGTTTGATGGTGATAAGACCATCGTTAATTTCGGGTACTTCCATTTCGAAAAGACGTTCAAGGAACATCGGAGAAGTACGCGATAAAATAATTTTAGGATTGTTGTTCTTGTTGTCAACTCTCGCCACAACCGCACGCACTGTTTCACCTTTACGGTAGAAGTCAGCAGGAATCTGTTCGGTTTTTGGCAACAACAGTTCGTTTCCTTCGTCATCAAGCAGAAGCATCTCCTTTTTCCAGATCTGATAAACTTCTGCGCTAAGTACAGTACCTACTTTATCAATATATTTATTGTACAGGCTGTCTTTTTCTAATTCAAGTATTTTTGAAGCCAATGCCTGACGCAGGTTCAGGATAGCACGACGTCCCATCTTCGCAAAGTTGAATTCGTCGGTCACTTCTTCACCGATTTCGTATGAAGAGTCAATTTTCTGCGCTTCGGTCAAAGAAATCTGCATATGAGGATTTTCCAGATCTTCGTCTGCCACCACCTCACGGTTACGCCAGATTTCAAAGTCACCTTTATCCGGGTTAACAATCACGTCATAGTTTTCGTCCGTTCCGAACGTTTTTGCGATCACACTACGGAAAGCTTCTTCAAGAACGCTTACCATCGTGGTTCTATCGATATTCTTCAGTTCCTTAAATTCCGAAAAGGTATCAATCAAACTGATTGTTTCTTCTTTCTTGGCCATATTATTTAAAAGTAATTAAGTATTTCGTATATTTCACATCATCATAAGCAAAGGTTTCGTCAACTTCTGCCAGTTTAGGGCGTTTCGTTCCCTCTTCCTTTACTTTTTTCTGCACACCTACCACGAAGTGATTCTCATCCGCACTTTTCAACACACCTGTCAGCTTCACTCCTTTTTTAGTCAGCACTTCCACTTCGCTTCCTACATGGTTATAGTATTGCTGCAGCACTTTAAACGGCTGGCCGATTCCTGCCGAACCAACCTCCAGTTCATAATCTTCTTCTTCACGGTTCAGTTTCGATTCGATGTAGCGGCTCAAGTCCACACAATCTTCAATCCATACACCCTCTGCATGGTCGATTTCCACAACAATACGACTGTCGGGATTTACTGTAACCTCAACCAAAAAGTAGTCTTTTCCTTCCAACCACTCTTCGACAATTTGACAAACACTCTTTTTCTCTATCATTGATTAGCGTTATAAGAACAAAAAAAGGAGCTCAATCGCCCCTCCACCTTTCATCCATTTCGATGCAAAGATACAAATAATCTCTTCGCACACAAAATATTAAAACGAAAAAGAAAAGAAAACGGACGGGAAATGCACGGGAAACGGCCAATATATAGAGATATTTAACGTTATCTATTGATTATTAAAAGCATAAAGTCAGAAATTGACTGACAAAAAGCGCTATATTTGCCCGTAAAATCAGTAAAAACAGTTATGGTACACAGACTCAATACAAATAAACAATTCATGACCGGCAGCTTTATTCTTGGCTTCGGCGTTATTTTCATCGTTGTCATATTTCTATACATGAGCATGCGTTCCGACTGGGATCCTTCAAAACCCACAACTTACCTGGAAGAGTACGAAATCAGTCTTTCGAATGGCTTTGCCGGAGAGTCGTTTCAGGTACTGATGGGCGACAGCATAATCTTCGATGGCATTGTTACCGAACAGCCTATGGTTTTAAAAGTGGGTCGATTTGAGGAAAACACCACGCTGATGCTGGTCAATAATGAGACAGAAGGAATCAGCCTGATAAATTTAGGTGAGAAAAGCGGTCGCTTTGTACTGGTCAATGAAGACGGTACGATCCGTCTTCGCTAAATCATGATCTGAGCTCCCATGAGCTCGCTTTGCAACGCCTTTGCATCGCGACCGATAATCTGGCTCAGAGCTTTCCAGAATTCGGGACCGTGGTTTTTATGAATGGTGTGGCATAGTTCGTGCAACAACACATAATCCATCAGATGCACGGGCAGCAACATCAGTCGCCACGACAATCGTATATGATTGGTCCCGGTGCAACACCCCCATGAACCCAACGTATCGTTTATCTTTACCGAACGAAAACTGAACCCGTGCTTTTCGGCCAACGCCTGAAGTCTGGGTGGCATTACCCGCGCCGCATTTTTCTTCACGGCCTGCACAATTACATTTCGCAGCCATTGCTGCAGTTTATCATCGGTAAAATCAGTGACTTCCGGACAAAACACTTCCATCTTTCCCGGTTCGGTACGGGCAGTTATACGTGATCCGCTGCAAAGTTGTACACCAAACTTAAAGAAAGGTGCTTCTATTTTATAATCGGGACCAATAAGGCGATGCCCGCGTTCTTCACGCAATGCCAGCAATTTCTCGCGTACACTCTTCAGTGCCCGGTCTATATCGGAACGAGTAGACAGCATAGGCGCAGTGATGTAAATCCCGTCGGACATACACCTGAATTTAAACTGTCGGGCATTTGCACGTTTCTGCAAAAAAATTACCCCAAGCTTTTCATCGACTATTCTCTCCTTCATTCCAAATATTTTACTGCAAAGTAACGAAATATCAGTCAATCCCAAATAGTCGTTTTACCAAATAAAAGTTATTGTTTCCACGAAAGAGAAATATCCGCCTGCAGGCAATGCTTTAAGTCACTTTTCTTAAACCATTGAGAAGATTTACGCAATGCATTGAGTAAAGTTAGTATAAGTATGGAGTATTTTCGGTGTTTGGGAGTATAGAAATAAGAGGATATTAAAGTGATTCGTTTTACAATACTCCTAAGTATTATATTAATACACAAATGCAGGGGCGAATCGAATTCGCCCACCCACCCGCAAGGAAAACACACAACAATTGTAGAGACGATGCGTGCAGCATCTGAAAGCACACAACCACCACACAATAACCATATTACCAACATATTTATACCGCTTTGTATTTTCAGACGCAGCACGCTGCGTCTCTACATGTGAGGGTATATCTTCATCGATAACAAAGAAAACACCACAGCAGACAATAATCATATATATTTACACCAAAAACACTACTAATCAGCAAACGCTTCTCAGCTTGCCAGGAAGCTATCCCCAATCGGCCAGCAAACTATCGCCAACAAGCGGGAAAGCTATTGCCAGAAAACCAGCAATAGAAAAAGGATAATTCATTGATTTAGAGAACACATCTTATGTAATAATTTTTCAGTCAAAAATAATCGATATTCGCACGATTCATCAGCACCATCTTAACAAAATCATCACCTCATTAAGAAAAATATCCATTCCTTCGCAACTTTTTTATATCTTGTATCGTCTAATATATAGAAAGCAAATCAAAAAAACCATATAACAATGAAAGCAACTAATTATTTTATGAGAAAGGCTCTTCTTTTATTGGCATCTATTTTCTGTTTATCTTATGCAAATGCAAGAGGAAAAAATACAGATGAGACAGAGAAGCTGACTATTACACGTACTTATGATGTGAGCGAAGGGTTTAATGCCGTATTTTATGAATTGGTAGGGAGCGTGACCTTTGTTCAGACAAAAGACAAAACATCTACATTGAAAATTATTGCGCCGGAAGATTATTTAAACACAATTGAGGTGACAGTAAAGAATGGTACATTAAAAATGACCAGTAAAACCAGAAAGATGAATGGTGATCTGAATCGTAAAGGAGTGAAAGCCATTATCAGCATTACATCACCTACCCTGACAGGAATAAGCACAAGTGGTGTGGGCGACTTCAATATACTTGCCGGACTGATTACGCCTGAGTTGTCTGTTAAATCGGATGGTGTTGGCAATATCAATATTCAGGATCTGGAATGCGATAAGCTTATTGCAGTAAGCCAGGGTGTGGGAAATCTGAACCTGAGCGGCACAGCAACAGAAGCTGAACTGAAATCGGAAGGTGTAGGCAATATCAAAGCTGAGAATCTGAAGGTTGGCGAACTAACAGTGTATTGCACAGGAATCGGAAATATCACTTGCTATGCAACAGAATCGATCACCGCTGTGGCATCGGGTGTTGGCAGCATTCGCTACAAAGGCGTTCCTACGGTAAAAATGTCGAAGAAAAGCGGTGTAGGCACCATTAAGCCTTTATAAAGAAAGATAAGTCAGACATATACAAAAATGAAACGGCTGCCGCTCACGCGGTAGCCGTTTCCATATAAGTTAGTTTTCTGTGTAATTAATCCAAAGTTTCACAACTTCGACTTAAATATTGTTTTAATAAGCATACTAACTATATCTAAAATCTTAAAGCAAATGAAAAATTCTAAGTCTTCAGCGAAATCTCTTTAGGCTGCAGTATTGCTGTCAGCTTTGTAATGAAGTCTTCGCTCATCTTGCCGGTAAAGTTTATCACCAAAAACTGTTCGTTGTCACTCATCAGCATTACCAGCTCGATAATTTCATCCCGTTTTTTATAAATAGCAACCATACATTCTCCGGTGGGATGAGAAGCCGAGAGAAAAGTTTCAAAGCGATCGCTATTCTTATTCATCAGTTCCTGCGCTTGACTGAAGTATTGTGATCCGTCTTTTTCAGAACGTATGATCTGCATACTCTTAAGCTCGGAAATTATCTGCATCATGTCATCTTCGCCTAAATCAATGCGAAGAATCTCTTCCATCATTTTCGGACTAATCGTCACGCAAGTCAGACTGGAGTCTGCCCGGTGTTCGTCCAGAAAGCGGGTGGCAAAATCCTGCGCCGAAATTACGGGCAGACTTCCCCACAGCATCACCAGCACAAGTATCCACTGCCTCATTCGCGTACTTCTTCGAGGTTGGGGGATTCTACACTGTCACCTCGCAATAGCTCTTTGGAACGATTGATTCCCTCTGATACGATGAGTAAAGCCGAAGAAACCTGCTGATAGGCAGCTTCCGGATTATCATAGGTATCGGTATAACTCTCATAGTTATAATCGGGATGTTCGGTCTGGAAAATATCCTGTGCTACATTGCCGATAAAGGCAACAATAAACACAATAGCCACTGCACGAAGCAGAGGTACAAACCATTTTCTGTCGAGTACCGGCTTAATACGCACGGTAGGATTGGAAATGGCTTCGAATATTCTCGTATCGAAATCCTCATCAAGCTCTGTATCACGCTGTATTGTTTGATAGACAAATAAATCGCGATAACGAACCAGATGTTGCGGAACTTCTTCGAATGTAAAGAAATCGCGTAGGAGCTTTTCTTCTTCCAAAGTCGTATCGCATCGCCAATAGCGTTCGATAAGCTGTTCTATTGATTTATAATCCATATCCATCTATCTCCATATATTTTTGCTTCACTTTCTGACGGGCGCGGAAAAGATTGACCTTTACCTGCTCTTCTGAAATGCGGAGCACTTGTGCGATTTCCCTGTAACTTTTGCCTTCTATGTCGCGAAGCTGAATGATGATGCGTTGCTTTTCGGGCAACTCATCGATAATCTGATGAATCAGCTGCATTCGCTCCATATTGACCATCTGGTCGTGCGGACTGTTCCGGTCGGCAATGCTTTCGGCTTCTTCGGGCAAAGTCTGTGTCTTCGAGCTGCTTAACCTGCTTTTATCAATGGCCAGGTTTTTTGTCAGCGTCAGACAGTAGGCTTCTACCGATTCAAGAGATGTCCATTCGCTACGTGCATTCCACACCTTAAGAAGGGTGTCCTGAACCACATCCTCTGCCTCGGCCGGATTGAGCGTGATGCGCAAAGCAAGCCTGTAGAGTTTGTTTTTTAGCGGTAAAATATCTTCGCGGAAACGAATCTTTTTCATCTCTCTGTAATAATGACGAATGTGTTATGGAAAAGTTACACCTGAGTGCAGTTTTTTTTGAATTATTTTTTGATGTGCGTTCCTTCTGTGCCTGTAAGGTCGTTTGAAGAGGTAATAATTACTTCACCCACTCCGGCATTGATGGCCTCGAAAGCATTCTCGAGCTTCGGCAGCATGCCGCCCTGAACAATACCATCGGCCACAAGTTTCCGAAAGGAGTCAGCGGTAATTTCGGATATTACACTGTCATCGTTATCGGCATCCCAGAGCACACCTTTCTTTTCGAAACAATAGACCAGCGTAACGTCATAAAATTCAGCCAGCGCTTTAGCGGTTTCACCGGCAATGGTATCGGCATTGGTATTAAGAATATGCCCTTCTCCATCGTGTGTCAAAGGAGCCATAACAGGGACAACCCCACTGTCGATAAGTTGTTGCAGACGGGCACCATCGACTTTCTTCACATCGCCCACATAGCCATAATCTACATCTTTAATAGGACGAATCACTGAACGAATCACGTTCATATCGGCACCGGTAAGTCCGAGGGCATTAACATTAAGGGCCTGCAAACCAGCCACGATGCTTTTGTTTACCAATCCGCCATAGACCATTGTTACCACTTTCAGCGTTTCGGCATCGGTTATGCGGCGACCATTCACCATCTGACTCTCAATTCCAAGCTGTTCAGCAATACGCGTAGCCGAACGTCCGCCGCCATGTACCAACACTTTGGCACCGGGAATAGCCGCGAAATCGCCAAGCAATCGGGTTAGTGTTTCTTTCTCTTCTACAATTTTTCCACCTACTTTAATCAAGGTTAG
>CAMTOS010000098.1 GCA_947074195.1 uncultured Bacteroides sp. | reverse complement strand
TTCTTCAGATTTTCACTTTCAGCATTCGATGCATACAAATCATTTCTTGTATCACCTAACTCTGTGCGAATAAGTGCGATAGTAGAATTCAGATTATCAACCTCTTTTTGGTTGTAAGGCTTCATATAGGTGAAGTAGCTTTTACCATTGCTACCACTGAAGTGATAAATAACGCCCGCATTAAGTTGGAAAGCCGAATAGTTTACATTGAACTGATTCTTTTTATTATGAGTTTTTAATTTCCATAAAACAGCTGGTTTCAGCGCAATTGTCCATGCTTTTTTTGCACCAACATTAAAATTCAGATTGAATCCCGCTTTAGAAGAGATTGCATCTTCGATACGATTCTTACCATAACCATGAATCCAGCCAAAACCTGCAACTCCTTCGATTTCAAACAATCTTGGATATCCTTTATAACCAGCAAACAAGTTCATCAGATTGACGCGACCTAAAAGGCTTAGGTTCGAGTTGTCAAAAACAGTTTTACTTTCGCTTGTATTGATACTCCACATCCCTTCAAGATCAAATCCGATGATAGGAGTCAATTGTTTGCCTACAGATATTCCCATATTTGCACGCATGCCACCCCAGAACGGGCTATTAGCCAGAGGTGTAACAACACCGCCATTTACACCAACACTCCAGTTGTCTCTTGCTTTCGTTCCGTCTAAACCTTGTGAATGCACCGCCATAGTTCCTGCAGCTAATAGCAATGCACAAACAATACTTTTTTTCATGTCCATTTTTTAATAATTAAGTTGTATTATTTTGTTGAAATCGGAATATGTTTGCTATTACATCTTTATTCACATATTCCTTAAAATTTGTGCAAAGGTAATAACAATTTGCAATTACAAAAATATGATATGCAACAATTCATGGCAATACGGCCATCTTATTTCCAAAACCCACCTATTTATCAGTGTTTAAAGCGAGTATTAAAATAAGTTAAATATAACATAAAATCATATTTAATTAGCAAAAAACATAAGTGTAAGTATAAAATCAAACTTTCTTATTTAATAAATTGATGGATAATCATTTTAAGACAAAATCTCAATTATGGGGCTGATAAGTACTAAATAATTAAGTTAAATTAAATTCGAATTAAGAAATGTCGTAGTTAAACAAATATCAATTAACGTTTATCTTATTAATTGATAATGAAGTAAAAATGTGCTCAAAAATGTCAAAATGTAATTAAGGAAACGGTATTATAAGTACCATCAGACTATAATTATACTATATTTGTGAACAATTTATCGATTAGATATAAGGAAGGAAAAGTTTATGGCACAACGCATAACTTTCAAAAGAAACGAAGAATTAAAAACTATTCATCCGCAATGGCGGGGCAACCCATCATTAAACGGACGTTTCTTTAACAGGCAGCATAAACATCAGCATGGTGTTGGCAGTATCCTGAAATGGAGACTTTCTCCGAATCCGCAGCGCAAAGAAAAACGCACTGTAAAATGGAATCCACCTATTCATCCTCTTAAATCTCTTAAGGATATTGAGGGAGATGCTTTAGTATGGTTAGGACACAATTCGTTTTTCATGCAACTGGCAGGAAAGCGTATCATGCTCGATCCGGTTTTCGGTTCAATTCCGTTTGTCAGGCGACAAAGTAAATTTCCGGCTAAATCCTGCATATTTAAAAAAATAGATTATCTCCTGATTAGTCATGATCATTTTGATCATCTGAACAGAAAAAGTGTGGGTGTCCTTGTGAAAAACAATCCGGAAATGACACTTTTCTGCGGACTTGGCACAGGTGAACTGATAAAAAGCTGGTTCCCTACACTTAAGGTAATTGAAGCCGGGTGGTATCAGCAGATTGAAGAAGAGAATTTTAAAATAACTTTTTTGCCCGCTCAGCACTGGAGCAAACGTTCAATGCATGACGGTGGTCAGCGTTTATGGGGTGCATATATGATTCAGGGAGACGGAATATCTGTATATTATAGTGGTGATACCGGTTACTCGACTCATTTTACTGAAATCCCGTCGTTGTTCGGTTCTCCGGATTATGCACTTTTAGGCATTGGTGCCTATAAACCTCGTTGGTTTATGCGTCCAAATCACATATCTCCTCAGGATGCTTTGACTGCATCACAGGAAATGGGAGCGGCTGTAACGATTCCGATGCATTACGGAACATTCGACTTATCGGATGAACCGTTGCACGATCCGCCTAAAGTATTTAAAGAAGAAGCTAACGAACGCGGCATAAACATATTAGTCCCTGAATTAGGGGAAATTGTACAACTAAAGAAACAGATAAAAAAACAAGATAATTTATGAAGATGAAGGAAATAAGTTACCAGGACTTGTCTGAGAATTTTATTCAGACAATTGGTAGCGAATGGATGTTGATTACTTCTGGTGACAGAGTTTGTTATAACACAATGACGGCAAGCTGGGGAGGATTAGGATGGCTCTGGAATAAACCTGTGGCTTTCATTTTTGTTCGTCCCGAAAGATTTACACATGCTTTTCTTACACAATTCGATTATGTTACACTTTCTTTCCTTGGTGAAAAGAATAAAGACATTCATCAGATTTGCGGGCAGAAATCGGGCAGAGACATTGATAAGATTAAAGAAGCTGGTCTGAAGACTCAGTTTACTGAGCGTGGTAGTGTGGTATTTCAGCAATCTCGCCTGACACTTGAATGTCGTAAATTGTATATGGGTGATCTGAAACCTGAACTATTTATCGATCGTGAACCGATTAATAAATGGTATGACGAAGAACATGGCGGTTTCCACAAAATGTATATTCTTGAAATAGAACACATCTGGAAACGTACAAGATAAATTTTCTTTCCGGTTAAAATAGAAAAACGCGGAGTATCTGATGATAGATACTTCGCGTTTTTTGCTTTTATTTTGCTATAACCTTATAGGCTTTACAGCCAAAGGTTCTGCGGTTTACAGCCAATGGTTTTGCAGTTTGTTGCCAAAGGCTTGGCTGCCCGTTGCAGAAGGCTTTGCACTGTATTGCATAAAGCTATGCATTTTAGTGCAAAGCCTTATGCACTAAATGAAATAAACGTTAATTGCTTTGTGGTTTCAGCCATCTGTCAAGCCAGTTGAAGAAGGTGCGTTGCCATAAAATACCGTTTTGTGGTCTGAGAACCCAGTGATTTTCATCAGGGAAAATCAGAAGCTCGGCAGGTACACCGCGCATAATAGCTGCATCGAAAGCTGCCATGGCCTGACTTGCCAGAATGCGATAATCTTTTTCGCCATGGATACAAAGAATAGGCGTATTCCATTTATCAACAAACTTGTGTGGTGAGTTGGCAAAAGTGCGTTGAGCTACTTTATTATCTTTATCCCAGTAAGCGCCGCCCATATCCCAGTTGGCAAACCATTTTTCTTCAGTTTCAAGATACTGCATTTCCATATTGAAAATACCATCGTGTGCAATGAATGCTTTGAAACGATTTTCATGGTGTCCGGCCAGCCAGTATACAGAGAAACCACCAAAGCTGGCTCCTACGCAACCTAAGCTGTTTTTATCAACAAATGGTTCTTTGGCCACATCATCAATAGCCGACATATAGTCGCGCATACATTGACCGGCATAATCACCGCTGATCGCCTCATTCCACTCGTTGCCAAAACCCGGTAATCCGCGGCGGTTAGGTGCAACAATGATGTAATCGTTCGCAGCCATCAACTGGAAGTTCCAACGGTAGCTCCAGAACTGGCTAACTGCACTCTGCGGACCACCCTGGCAATACAACAGGGCAGGATATTTCTTTGTCGGATCAAACTTAGGAGGATAAATTACCCAGGTCAGCATTTTCTTACCATCGGTAGTAGGAATCCAGCGCGCTTCAACCTTACCCATTTCAACCTGATCATAGATTTTCTTATTGATATCGGTAATTGCTGTTGCGTTGCCATTGAAATCTACAAGATAAATTTCATCGCCCATACTCATCGAGTGACGTTTAGCTGCCAGTTTATCGCCTAGAAACTGAGGTGACACATAATCATATACGCCCGAAGTAATGGCTTTAATTTCTGTTGTAGGAATATCAAGCGAATAAATCTGAACTTCTCCATGCCATGGGCCTGTGAAGTAAATTGTATTGCTATCTGCTCCCCAGATGTATTCATCTACGTTCGATTCAAATCTATGGCTCACAAACTCTTTCTTTCCGGTAGCCAGATCCATGATGAACAAACGGTTCTGATCGGCTTCATAGCCATCGCGCTCCATACTCTGCCAAGCGATGTATTTACCATCGGGCGAATACTGAGGATTCATGTCATAACCTTTATTCTCTTCGGTAATATTTACCGTAGCTTTTGTTTGTAAGTCGTAGATATAAATATCTGAGTTTGTAGATATGGCATATTCCAACCCGGTTTTCTTTCTGCAGGTATAGGCCACTTTATCAGAATTAGGTGCCCATGCCAATTGCTCAATTCCTCCGAAAGGTTTCATCGGACTCTCATAGGGTTGTCCTTCCAGAATATCAACGATGTTAGAAATTCCACTATCGCTATAGTCAGCAATAAAAGGGTGGGGTGCAGAAGTTTTCCATTCATCCCAATGCTTATACATCAGATCGGAAACAATAAAACCGGTTGCCTGGGGTAAATCAGGATATTTATCTTCTGTAGTATCTACCGTTTTTACCTGAGCAATAAACAATAGTTTAGTGCCATCAGGCGAGAAAGAAAAACCTTCGATGTCGCCATCATAGTTGGTCAGCTGTTTAATGCCTGATCCGTCTGGCAGCATTTCCCACACCTGATTGCTTCCACTGGCATTGCTGAGATAAGCAATTTTTTTGCCTCCTTTAATCCATGCCGGACTGGTTTCCTGATAAGGCGTACAAGTGAGTTGCAGTACATTAGTGCCATCGGCTTCCATAATATAAAGCTCGCGGTTGCTCTTGTTCATCGGGATGCTATAATAAGCCACACTATAAACAATCTTTTTATAATCGGGTGAAGTGGCAATATCGCCGATGCGACCCATAGCCCAAAGTGCTTCAGGAGTCATCAACTGATTTTCGATTTTAATATCCGTCGGACCGATAATCACCGGATCGCCGGAACCGGATGCTTTGCCGGAACAAGCCCCCAACGCTACTGCAGTAGACATAATTAGTGAGTGAATTAGTTTCATATGATAATTAAATTAGTTCATTTACACACAAATATACAAGATATTCCAGCATAAGAATATCTGCCTCTTAAATTTTCTTTTTTCTCCATCTGCCACTGCGCATATACAGATAACTTAAGATAAACATCAAACCACCCCAAAGCATTTCTGAAGTCCATCCCACGGCAACATCGAGTCTTAATTGCAACACAATGACAGTGATATAAACCATATAAATAACCAGAACCGATAGTTCCAGGAAAAAAGCGATACGCGTATTTCCGCTTCCCGAAACTGCCTGGAAATAGATGTTGGCAGGAATCAGGAAAAGATATGCCGCACACAAAACCCAGAACGAGGGCACAGAAGCGGTACGGAGCTCGGGCATATCTGTATAAATGGAGATAATGGCTTCGGGGAAAAAGCAAAATAAAATAATGATGGGCGTTAAAATGGCAAAGCAGAGTTTCACATGTCTGCCGATGGTAGGCATCACTTCATCGGCTTTGCCAGCACCGATCAGATTGCTCACCAGCGAACTGCAGGTAGAGGCAAAGGCAATCAGGATCATAAACAATATGCCCGACACGTTTCTTACGATATTTGCAATAGCCAGCGGGCGCTCGCCTAAGTGTTCGATAAAAAGGAAAAATACAAACCACGAAGATAGCGAAACAAAGTTTTGAATCATGACCCATACCGACAATTCCATGGTATGTTTCAATATAGCAGGACGGAAACGGGGAAGTTTGTTTAGATTAAACTTCTTGTAATCAATGCGACGGTATGTATGAATGATGAAGAAGATGAGCGATACAAGTTCTGCCAGCGATGAACCAATAGCAGCCCCTTCAATGCCCATGGCCGGAAAACCGAATTTACCGAAAATAAGGATGTAGTTAAAAACGACATTGGCCGAAACCATGACCAGTGAATTCAGTGTCAGAGTTTTGGTCAGGGTAGTGCCGATAAAAAATGAACGGAACATGATGCCACCAAAGGCAAAGAAAAATCCGAATACGCGCCAGCGCAAATAACCTTCGGCCGCTTCATATATGTTAGGCGATGAGATGATTTTACCTAACAGCCATGGAGAGAATAATTGTGATATAACGAATAAAACTATGGCCAGACCCATCATGAAATACACGCCATGATAGAATATTGCTCCGATCGATTTATAACTACCTGCTCCGTTGCGTCGGGCAATCAGAATCTGAGCACCAATACCAAAGCCGAAAGCAATCATAAATATGGCCAGATAGTAAACTCCGGCAATGGCTGAGGCGCCAAGTTCTACTTCACCAATTCTTCCAAGAAAGGCTGTATCGGTCATACCGATCAGTTGCTCCATCAGCAAACTGATAAGTATAGGATAGGCGATGAGCCATATATTTTTCTTGGTATATGTAATATTATTCATATCCGTATTTTAATATGTAAAAATAAGAAAAGCCGGACACTCTTTAAAGATTATCCGGCTTTAACTCGATAAATATGTGTGTGTTTATCTATTCTGTCTTTTCTGACGTTCTTTAGTCATCATTTCCTGCTGATCTTGCAAAGCTTTCAGACGATCTGCAAAGAAGCCTTTTTTAGCATCTTTCATATCTTTCTTATTTGCTTCAAGAGTATTCAGCAATCTTTCTTCGTTGGTTGTACGACGCATAATAATGGTTGTAACTACACCAATTAAAGTAGACAAGAAATAATAATAATTCAATCCAGATGGGTAATCGTTCAGGATAAAGAAGAACATTACCGGCATCAGATACATCATATATTTCATAGCAGGCATCTGCTGGTAAGCACCATCACCCTGTTGCTGCATCATGAACTTCGTATTAAGAATGTTTGTGATAGTCATCAGCAAACAAGTTAAACTAAGGTGATTGCCAAGGAAAGGAATGCTGAAAGGCAACGTAACGAATGCATCGAAAGTCGACAAGTCGTTAATCCAAAGGAAGCTTTCGCCACGCAATTCAATCGCACTTGGCAGGAACATGAAGAGTGCCATAAGGATTGGGAACTGCAACAACATTGGTAAACAACCACCCATTGGGTTAACACCATATTGTTTGTATAGTGCAAATGTCTCCTGTTGTTTCATCATTGCATCCTCTTTGTTAGGATACTTCTGATTGATCGCTTCGATTTTTGGTTTCAATACACGCATCTTTGCAGATGATCTGTATGTTTTCCAGGTTGCAGGGAATACAGCTAATTTTACGAAAACAGTAAGAATAAGCAATACAACACCCATGCTCAGACCCCATCTTGTCAACCAGTCGAAAATGTTGATGATAACATATTTGTTCAACTGACGTACTACTGGCCAGCCTAAGTAAACAAGGTCATCAAGCTCCCATTTATCAGCACGGCCTTTATCGAGTGCACTAAGCGTTTTGAAACGGTTAGGACCGAAATAGAAGTGCATATCAGTAGGAACTTTGCCGGTTGGGTCAAAGAAAGTAGTCATCTCGGCAGAATAATCTTTCACATATCCTGTACCTTGCTTTTCTACTTTCGAGCTAAGTTCTGCACCGTTGAAATCCTGGTTTGCAATGAAAACTGAAGAGAAGAACTGATTCTTGAAAGCAATCCAGTCCAAAGCAGCTTCAGGTTTTTTATTATCATCTTTAGCGTTAGATAAACTTTTGGTCGACTCACCTGCAATACGATAAGTCAGTTCCGACAAGCGGTTTTCATACGTATAACCCTGCTCAATCTGACGTGCACGCTGTGACCACATGATATCTACATAATCAGTAGCAGCCAGTTTGTCGCCCATATTTGTAGCCTCAATCTGGAAATCTACAAGATATGTTTCAGGATTCAGTGTATAATTAAAATCGATATAGCTTACGCTGTCAGAAGCAAGGCGCATAGTTACACTGCTGTCTGTCTTGTTTACGATATCGAAATAATATTCGTCAGTCTGAACAGCCGAACCTTGTTTGTTGTAAAACACAAAGTTCATTGCAGCATCATTCGCATTGAATAAAACTACAGGATTGTTATCCTGTCCGTTGTATTCTTTAAGTAATGCAGAGTAAATGCGACCACCTTTGGTATCGATTGTTAGCTCTACTAAATCATTTTGAATAGAAGTAAATGCCTGAGTTCCTTTTGCTGCGTTGAAGAAAATATTTGTACTGTCAATCAAAGCTGCCTCTTTATATCCGGCTGTAGCAGCTGCTGCTTTAGCCTCTAATTCGGCAATCTTCTGATTTACCACTTCAATAGAATCGTAGTATCTTCTTTGTGCTTCAATCTGCTCCTGACTCGGACGGCTAAAATAACTGAAGCCGATGAAAAGGAGTGCAATAAGAACAAGTCCCGTAATGGTGTTTTTATCCATTTTTTAGAGTTTATATTTTTATTATTGATTAATAGCTGCTTTAACAAACGAAAGGAACAATGGATGCGGATTCAAAACAGTGCTGCTGTATTCCGGATGGAACTGTGTACCTACAAACCATTTCAAAGCAGGAATTTCAACGATTTCTACCAGGCCAGATTCAGGATTGATACCTGTACATTTCATGCCGGCAGCTTCGTATTTATCTTTATATTCGTTGTTGAACTCATAGCGATGACGGTGACGCTCTTTAATAAGCTCTTTGCCATATGCTTCATACGATTTGCTTCCCGGAGTAAGTGTACATTCGTAAGCACCAAGACGCATTGTACCACCCATATTGGTAATCGCTTTTTGCTCTTCCATAATGTCGATTACATTATGTGTAGTTTTTGCATCCATTTCGCGTGAGTTTGCATCAGAGTAACCCAAAACGTTGCGTGCAAATTCGATAGCCATACACTGCATACCCAGACAAATACCAAATGTTGGTACATCCTGTGTGCGGGCATATTTCAATGCAACGAATTTACCTTCAATACCACGCTGACCAAAACCAGGACCAATCATGATGCCGGCCATATCTTTCAAAGTTTCAGCAGCATTTTCGTCAGTCAGCTTTTCACTGTCTACGAAAATTACATCTACTTTGCGGTCATTATAAGTACCTGCCTGCGATAATGCTTCGCGAATAGATTTATATGCATCCTGCAAATCGTATTTGCCCACAAGAGCAATCTTTACTGGTTCAGTTTCTTCTGCTTTTTCGCGGCGGTCAAGGAAAGAGCGCCATGCACCCAGCTCAGGGGTTTTGCCTACAGGAAGATCCATCTTTTTAAGGATAGTTTCATCTAATTCCTGCTGTTGCATTAATAATGGTACTTCGTAGATAGTCGAAGCATCGATGCTCTGAACTACCGATTTCTCATCTACATTGCAGAATAAAGCAACTTTTTTGCGAAGTCCTGCGCTTAATTCATGTTCTGTGCGAAGTACAAGGATATCTGGCTGGATACCTACACTCTGCAGCTCTTTTACGGAGTGCTGAGTAGGTTTAGTCTTCAATTCGCCTGCAGCTGCAAGATATGGTACATAAGTAAGATGTACGCACAATGCATTTTTGCCAAGTTCCCATTTCAACTGACGGATACTTTCAAGATAAGGAAGAGATTCGATATCGCCTACAGTACCACCGATTTCGGTAATTACAAAGTCGAATTGATTCTTGTTGCCAAGCAACTTCACATTACGTTTGATCTCGTCAGTGATGTGAGGAATAATCTGAATAGTTTTACCCAGATAATCGCCACGGCGTTCTTTGTCGATCACACTTTTATAAATACGACCGGTTGTGATATTATTGGCTTTAGTCGTTTCAATACCAAGAAAACGTTCGTAGTGACCCAAGTCAAGATCGGCCTCATGACCGTCGACTGTTACATAACATTCACCATGTTCGTAGGGATTGAGAGTACCCGGATCAATGTTGATATAGGGGTCGAATTTCTGGATGGTTACGCTATAACCTCTGGCTTGAAGTAATTTACCAATTGATGATGAAATGATGCCTTTACCTAAAGAGGAAGCAACACCTCCTGTAACGAAAATGTATTTTGTTTCTCCCACAGTTTTTACTGTTTAATGATTTATCAAGAAATTGCTTTTTGCTTTAAAACGTGCAAAAGTACAAATAAAAAGGCGAAGAAGTGGAGAAAGTGCTCAACAATTTACTTAAAATATGCTTAACCATAGCTTGCCGGTGAAGTTTAGTATGTATCAGACTCTATTATATAGTAAGCAAAGAACGAACATGCTTTAATTTTTACTGAAAATTAAAATTTATATCTTATTTTTGCTGGCAAATTATGTCTATTATGAAAATATATGCTTTAATTCCTTTATTTTTCTGTCTTTTGTGTTTTAATTCTTTAAAAGCTCAGGAAGTGCCTGATTCTTTGCGGTATGAAAATATGATGGATAAGTTAACCGAAAGTGTTTTTAATACTATTCCATCTGATAGGACAGCTGAGCAGAATCTCGATACAGTGAAAGGGTATCTGGGTCAGTATTTGTATTTGAAAAAGAATCCTCAGGAGCGTAATAAAAAGGACACCGTATCATTATTATATAATAAGTATATTGAAGTCCTGGAATATTTGAATGATCCTGAAGCACCCGTGCGTTATCTTCGGACGTATCCGCAATACTATAGACTTTTTGTACCTCTTGCCTATTACAGATCTCCTATTGCTGACTATTCATGGGTAGACTGGGATGTTGCTCCTTATGCAGAGACTCCACAATATGTGAATCCGGGTGTCAATCTTGATAACACTGAGTTTATGGCATGGAACAGAAGCAACAAGAATGTGGATAAAGTATTGATGGAAATTTATTTATCATCACCTGCTCTTGTTATAACTTCCGAAGATAGTATTATGAGCCGTCAGGTGTTTCGCGAAGATGCAACTCCGACTATTGCACCTAAAGAGGCTGTGATGCGACTGTTTCAACTCGAAGCAATGTCAGATCAGGGTCTGTCTAAATCGGGACCTGTTATTCATAAACCTAACTGGTGGGAAACCGGCGGAAATGGTTCGTTGCAAATTACACAGAATTATATCTCTGACAACTGGTATAAGGGGGGAGAGAGTAACAATGCTCTTTTGGCGAATTTAAAACTATATGCCAACTATAACGACCGAGAGAAAATTCAGTTTGAAAATATGCTCGAAGCTAAACTTGGTTTCAATTCTACGCCTTCGGATGAATATCATAAATATCTGACCAATGCCGACCAGTTTAGAATTTATAGTAAATTAGGCTTGCAGGCCCATAAAAACTGGTACTATACGTTGACTGCTGAATTTAAAACACAGTTTTGCAAAGGTTTTAAAGCGAATAGTGATGAATTGGTTTCTGCATTTTTCGCTCCTGCCGATGTGATGGTCAGTTTAGGTATGGACTATAAACTGAAAAAGAAAAAGTTTAATTTTTCTTTGTTCCTGGCACCTCTTAACTACACTTTACGCTATATAGGTAATAAAGAAGTAGATGAAGTGAAATTTGGTGTTGATGAAGGTAAGACTGCAAAGAATTCTGTCGGTTCGCAGGTGCAGCCAACGTTGTCATGGACAATCATTCCTTCTATTAAACTGGATACACAAATTAATTATCTGACCGACTACCATTGGGTGCGTGTAGAATGGGAAACTACTGTGAACTTTGTTTTGAATCGCTTCCTGTCGACAAAGCTATATGTTCATGCCCGCTATGATGACAGTTCTTTGCCAACTACTGGTAAAAGTCATTTCCAGTTAAAAGAATTATTGAGTTTTGGTATAAATTATTCCTGGTAATCATTTTGTTTCTATTGATAAAAACAAGGGGCGGCTGTTAAAGTCGCCCCTTGTTGCGTTTGTGTGCGATAACAAAAAAATAAAAAATCGCTGCTCAAGAGCCATAAAAAATATGTCGTGCGCTTTTTTGTTCACGAAATATGTTTAAATTTGCCGCAATTTGTAATGTAAGGTTTGCAAAATGGCTAATTTGATACAGCATCGTGGTATTGTGGAAAACATAGATGGCACACATTTATCAGTTAAAATCATTCAGACTACATCTTGTGCAAGTTGTAGTGTAAAAGGACATTGTTCATCCGCTGAAAGTAAAGAGAAGATCGTTGATATATACGATACTTCGGCTTCATCATATCAGATAGGCGAGCGCGTCATGATTGTAGGGCAAACATCAATGGGATTACAGGCAGTACTTCTTGCCTTCGTAATTCCTTTTGTAATGATGTTGATTGCCCTTTTTATATGTATGGCAATTTTTAATGATGAACTTGTTGCAGGATGTGTTTCACTTTCTCTTCTTATACCATATTACTTTATTCTTTGGTTGAATAAAACGCGATTAAAACAAAAATTCTCATTTACAATAAAACCAATAAAATAACTAATTTATGAAT
>CAMTOS010000097.1 GCA_947074195.1 uncultured Bacteroides sp. | reverse complement strand
TTAAATATCAGATGGTTTGAGATGCAAAAATAGAGAAATTATTGAGGGGAGGAAAAAACAGACATCTAAATGAAGTGATAATATAGAGCAATTTCACGCAAATCTTAAAATCGTGCACGTACTGTCTTCTGTCTATTTCCAGGCAGCTTAATCAACGTCTCGGCAGGTGCTTGTTGGGAAAGGCACAATAAAAGACAGAAATCACAGAGAGAAAACGCCAAAAACAAAATATGTATTATTTAATACACATAGCCATTTTTGTTGATTATAGTATATAAATGTTACAGTAATGAAATGAAGATAAAATAATACTGTAACCTTGAGCTGATACTTTTGCAGCCTATATAGTCAAACCCTCCATTCAGTGAATAAACGAACATTTATATATTAATAAAGAATGAAAAACAAGTACACAAGACCATTTTTCTTTATACTGCTGATTATTGCTCTGTTTAGTGAAATAGCCTGCAGTAGCAATATTAATGAGATTAACAGCACAAGTGGACGATTGGTAAAAGATGTGGTAATACCCACAGCGATTACTGCATATAAAGGTATGCCATATGAGATTAATGGCAATGGTTTCAGCAACGATGATGAAGCCTGTCTTAAAGTTGGCGAAAAGGAATTACCGGCCAGAACCACATTTCTTTCTGATCAAAAAATCTCTGTGGAGATTCCTGATGAGTCTGAAACCAACACAACCTATCGTTTTATTCTCCGTCGTGGCGATAATTATCAGATACTGGGAACCAGTAAGCTTACCATTACTCTCGTAGCTGATGTAAATATACCGTCTTCTCTCATACTTGAAAGAGGTGGCCTTTACACTTTCGGGGGATTGGGATTTAAGCCAACAGATAAGATTGTCATAACACAAAATGACAATGAGATTGTTGCCCCCGTACAGTCGGTTACCGAAACATCGGTGACAATTACCATGCCTGATGAACTTAATGCCGGTACCGGGAATATCTATATCAAAAGAAATGATGAGAAACAGGCACTAGGAACGACAATTCTCTATCTGCCCGTTGCCGATAAAGCCGGTGCTAACATTAAAGGTTTTGTGCATTGCGGTGGATATCCGCTGGAAAATGTACTGGTATCTGATGGAGAGAAAATTGTAAAAACCAATGCCGACGGACATTACTGGATGGAGTCGAAAAAAGAAAACGGACTGGCTTTTGTTATTATGCCATCTGGCTATGAAACTCCGGTAGTCGATGCTAAACCGCAATTCTGGCAAACTTGTCTGAAGAATGCACAGACATCAGAGCAGATTGATTTCGAACTGATAGAGTCGAATAACACGAATCACAAAGTGATTTTTGCTACAGATATGCATCTGGCCGACAGAAACTCACCCAAAGATTATATTCAGTTCGAAAAGTTTATCAATGAAATGAACAGCGATTTCGGTAATCCGACAGAGAAAGTATATTGTCTTAATCTGGGCGATTTCTCGTGGGATGCTTTCTGGTACAGCAACAAGTGGGCACTTCCCGAATGCCTGGGTGCAACTAAAGCATTGCCTATGCCTATGTGGGTGACCATGGGAAATCATGATAACGATCCTTATATAGCCAGCGATTTTAATGCCGAAGCTCCCTTCCGTCATCATGTGGGTCCGGTATATTACTCTATGAATATAGGAGATGTGCATTACATCATGCTCGACAACTCTGTTTATAAAAATACCGGAGCATCTGAAGGAACAATAGGCGATCGCTCTTACGATAATGTCTTTACAGACAAACAGCTGGACTGGCTTAAAGAAAATCTGAAGCATGTAAACAAAGGAACTCCAATCGTAATAGGCATTCACTGTCCGGTATACTATTATAGTGGTATTAATAATATATCAATAGCTATGAAAACAGCTGCAGATGCTGACAATTTCCTGAGTTGTTTCGATGGCTTTCATTCAGTAAATATTTTCTCGGGACATACCCATGTAAACCGCAATATTCAATCGCCCAAATACAGCAATATTTATGAGCACAATATAGCTGCAGTATGTGCTACCTGGTGGTGGACACAGCGCTACGCCGGAAATGATGTATGCCAGGATGGTTCTCCCGCCGGTTATAAAGTACTTGAAGTAAACGGTACTGATTTTAAGTGGTATTATAAAGGAACCGGAATGCCAAGGGAAAAACAGTTTATGACTTACGATATGAACGAAGTAAAAAGCTACTGGAGTGGCAATGAGACTGCGCTGAAAGCATTTAATTCGGGTTATATGAACGGACGTCAGAACGAGTATTCGGATGTAGACAATAATATCGTATATATTAACGTATGGAGCTACGAACCCGGATGGACGATAAAAGTGACTGAAAACGGGCAGGAAATACCTGTGACACAGGTTTGGAAAAGAGATCCGCTACACACCATATCATACGATATACCCCGCGCTGCCGGCGGAAGCTCGCTGAGTTTTGCTACAAACTGGTGTGCACATATGTTTGCGGTAAATGCTTCATCGGCCTCATCGGCACTCGAGATAAATGTGACAGACCGTTTCGGGAATTCCTTTAGCGAAACGATGATCAGACCAAAAGCCTTTACTACGATACAAGACTAAGTATACTTAATATTAAAATCTATTATGAAACGATCTTCCAATTTCAGATTTATTATCACGATACTTTTATCGACTCTTCTGTTCTCAGCTTGTAAATGCGACATCATAGAAGATATCGTGACAGAACCGGTGCCTCCGGTCATCAGTATTACTAACATTACAGAATCGGGTATAAGGCTACTCTACTCGGCCATAAATACCAAAACATTTATACTGACAACTGATGCTCCATGGGAAATTACGAAAGACGAAGGCTGGTTTGTGGTAAATCCCAAAAGCGGTGAAGCAGGCGAAACTATTGAAATAACCATCACCGGCGATTATAACACAGGTGAAGCACGTCAGGGACAGTTAACTATTACTGCCAATAGCGGCAATAACCTAAAACCTTGTTTATCTACCGAAACGGTGGCTGTAATACAAGACGGTTATCTTGATGCAGGTATTGCCATTGACGGACTGGATAGTGATGTGATTTCACTGCTTTCAGATGATACTGATCCTGTAGTATTTACCGTTATGGCAGCTTACGACTGGAATATTTCGCTGACAGATGCTTCATGGCTCAGTATATCGCCATTAACAGGAAGAGCAGGCGAAAACATAGAGGTAATTATCAAGCCAACACTCAACTCTACTCCCGATAAAAGAACGTCAATTCTTACTATATCATCTTTTGATCCTTCCTATCCGGTAAACAGTGATGAAATTGTTCTGAACATCGAGCAATACGGACAATTAGACTCACACCCGGAAGGTCATGTGTTCTTTTATGAAGACTTTAACTGGATTGCAGGTCATTGGGTCGCTCCTTATACGAAATATGGCTGGCCTTCGGTAAAAATAGATGAAACAAACTATAATGAATTCAGCGGAGAGACAGCAGGCATAGCCGAAATATTTAACGAGAAACAATATTCAGAATTAAATTATGCCTATGTGCGCTATGAAGGATATATTAAACTGGGTAATTCCTCGCAAATGGGAAGTATAACTTTACCACCGCTAACAGGTATCGATGAAGGAAAACCGGCTACACTGCTATTGCAGTTTAATACGGCTTTGTATGCGACCGGAGCAGGCAATACCGACAGTGAAGACAATAAACTCTATATCAGTGTTAGCGATGGCGCTACTATAGGTTCGGCCTCAGCGTCTGATTATGCTGTAGAAGTCAGCAATTACTTCGGATGGATGCGTCATTCGGTAATTATCTACAATGCCACAGAAGGTATGAAAGTGACATTCGGAACAGAGAAAGCAGCAAAATGCCGCGTATATCTGGATGATGTATCTTTATCGCGTGCAGCCGACGCCGATCCGGTTGCCCCTGCGGCAGAGGTAGTAGAGAATGTGCCAGAGAGCGAAATCATAGTAGTTGACGAATCAATACTTGATGCTTCGGGAAAAGTTCCTGTAAGCGGGGGTATTCTTCAATATTCGGTCAGAGTAAACCGCGAATGGACTATGGAAAGCGATTGCGATTGGTTAACGGTAGTTGCTGTGAAATGCGGGGCATCGGGAACAGGAACAAACAATGGGGCATCTATTTCTGGAAATACAGCTACGGTAAAAGCTACGGCTTTACCTTATAATAATACACAAATTCAGGTGGCGCCCGAGAGCTCAGGCGAAGAGCGTACAGGGAATATCTTTATTAAATGTAACGGAGCGCTGATTCACACCATAACCATTACGCAGGATTCAGGTTTCTCGGCAGACAATGAAACTGAAATTGGCAGTGAACTTAACTCAACATCAATCATAAAACTTTCTTCGGCACAACCATGGAGCATTACTATTCCGGAAAGTGATAACTGGTATATTGTATCGCCTATGTCGGGCAATGGTGGCGCAGAGGTAGAACTGACTGTTATTGCTACTGAGAAGAATCCAGGTATACGTCGTTTCGGCGGGTTTACCATTTCTACCAATGATAGCAATCCGACAGTGGCCAATGTATTGGTGAGCCAGCAGACAGCACCCTTTGGTAGTGTATTATGGGATATGAATTCAATCATTGCCTGGTTGCCTTTTACTGTAGAGAATACCCCAAGATATGCACCCGATTTTGCTGAAGATCCGGTTATCAATCCATTGGCTGATGATAACAACAACAACAATCTCTCTTCGGAAAGCGGTATCGGCTATATATCGTACGTTCATACTTATCCGGGACTACATGAAAAGTGCGCCCGTATGATCGGTTCTACCGGTGATCCGTATATTACCGGTGGCTGGCCCGGTGATTACTGGCTGATCAGAGTACCGGTGGAATATATGCCTGCCAATACTAAAGTGCGCATCACCTGTCAACTCAGAACATCGGCTACCGGACAAAAATACTGGAAATTCGAACATCTTGACGGAGGTCAATGGAAGGCTGTATCAGCTGTAAGCGAAGCTGAAGTAAATGGTCAGATGATTTCATATACACACGAAATGATAAACACTACGCCACAACCCGTTGATGTGACTGTAGAGTTTACAGAAGCAATTCATAATGGTGTAATTACATTCCGTATTATGTGTATGGCTAATGCTCAGGCCAACGGCAAAGGAGCCTTGACCGAGCCAAACGGAGGAACCATCCGCTTTAACGGAAATGCACCAACGATAGAAGTCATTCCATAAATTCTTTATTGATAAAACAAAACGATTATTATTCCGAATCAACATATGAAGTATATTATTTTAACGCTGTTCTCCATCTTTATGATGTTTAATCTATCGGCACAAAACCGCATAGTTAAAGGAACAGTTCATGAAAGCGGAACAGACTTACCCGTAGTGGGTGCAACAGTTATGCTGAAAAATCAGTCTGCCGGAACAATTACAGATATTGACGGAAATTATTCCATTAATATTAATAATAACAGTGATGTTCTCTTATTCTCATATATAGGGTATGAAACCAAAGAAGAGACAGCAGGTGCACGCTCTGTAATAAATGTAAGCCTGAAAGAATCATCACAACTTATCGATGAAGTGGTAGTAACAGCCCTTGGACTGAGCCGTGAAGAGAAGTCACTGGGTTATGCCATCTCTAAAGTAGATGGCGATGACCTGACAAAATCGGTCTCATCCAACTGGATCAGCAATCTGAACGGAAAAGTTCCGGGATTAAGCATGACATCGGCCGGAACCGGTCCAGGTGGAACGGTACGTGTCATCCTCCGCGGTGATAACTCGCTTAATTATGGAGCCAATGAGGCCTTATTCGTTATAGACGGTGTACCTGTAATGAGCAATACTGTAGGATCAGGATCGGGAGCAAACTACGCAAACAGTAATGCTCCGGTAGACTTTGGTAATGCCGTGTCGGATATCAACCCCGATGATATAGAAAGTGTATCAGTGCTGAAAGGAGCTGCAGCTGCGGCCCTCTATGGCTCGAATGCACAGAATGGTGTTATTATGATTACTACCAGGAAAGCACGCAAGGAAAAAGGTTTAGGTATTACATACAATGGCAGTGTCACTTTCGAACAAGCTGGTTATTTCCCTGATTTCCAGAAAGAATATGGCCCTTCGGCTGTTGGAACATCACTCACAAACAAAATAGCCTCTGCATGGGGACTACCCGGATACATGACCGAAGATGGTATTGCTGTGCGCAAACAAATTTCCCGCTATGCCTATGGTGAAGCTTTTGATGCTTCAAAAATGCGTTATCTCTATATGTCAAAGAACTGGGAAACAGGTGAGTTTTCAAAAATGCCATGGGTCTATGCAGATGATTGGTACACAGGTATTTTCGAGACTGGCGTTGTTTACACCAACAGCGTATCGGTTGACGGGTCGAATGGAAAAGGGACAAGTGCACGTTTCTCGCTGACAGATTCGCGTAACTACTGGATTCTGCCCAATTCGGGTTATAACCAGCAGACGTTTGCTTTATCATTAAATCAGGAAGTAAACAAATATATCAACTTTGCGGCGAAGGTGAATTATGTTCGTCGTGATAGTGACAATATGCCGATAGCGGGTTATAGCGCTGCATCTCCTATGTACGGATTAATTTGGGGATATACCACCAATCCGATGTCAGCTTATCGGGATGAATATATGAAAGGACGTTATACCCGGGCTAATTATGAAGCAGGAAATAGTGAGGATGCTCAAAACATCACTTCAAGTCTTATTTTCAACAGCCTTGAAGGCCACAACCCTTATCGTACTCTGTATGAGGAACCAAACAAGCTCGACCGTGATCGTGTGTTTGGTAATATCAATGTCGATATTCAGTTTCTGCCGCAATTGAAACTGGCTATCAGAAGTGGTATGGATATGAATATTGAATGGCGCTCCCAGCAAAAGCCTAAGATGACTCTTGGGAATCCGGAAGGGATGTATCGTGAGAAGACAGTGCGCCAGTACGAATATAATTCAGATTTTATGCTGATGTATACCGATGGCTTCGCCAATAACCGTTTCCAGCTTTCTATGGCGTTCGGGGGAAGCAACTGGAGAAATAAGTATTACTCTACAACGATCGAGGCTTCTCAGTTGGTAGTGGAGTCGGGCTCGGGAATGTATAGTTTCGCAAACTCTGCTGTGCCACTTGATGTATCGGCTTACCGCAGTAACCGTGCAAAGGTGAGTCTTTATGGCTTTACAAATATGTCATGGGATGATACTTACTTTCTTGATGTGACTGCACGCAATGACTGGTCATCGACATTGCATCCCAAGAACTGGTCGTATTTTTATCCATCCGTTTGTGCCAGTATTCTGCTCGATAAAATGTTTAATATCAACTCACGTTCAATAAATATGATTAAGGTGAGAGGTTCCTGGGCAAGTGTGGGAAATGATACCAGCGTATTTTCACTTTATCCTGACTATACAACCAGTGCTTATCCCGGAGGGTTTTATCTGCCAAGTACTATACCCGATCCCATGATTATGCCAGAACGTACAAACAGTTACGAAATAGGTCTGGATGTAAAACTCTTCCAGAATCGCCTCAGCTTTGATGTGGCCTATTATAAAACAGTCACCGAAAACCAGATTATCTCTGCAACTCAGAGTGCCGAAATAGGTGCTACAAGTATGAAGATCAATGCAGGCCGTATCGATAATAAAGGTATCGAATTATCGTTCCGTGTTACTCCGGTACGTACCCGCAACTTTAACTGGGATATTTATGGCAACTGGTCATTGAACAAGAATAAATTGATATCATTGCAGGATGACTGGGACCCTGAAACACCGCTCCAATCGTCGACTTCTACGACTATTGGTAGCCGTGTGTTTATCTATTCCTATGTAGGACAAGCCATGCAGCAGCTTTATGGTAAAGATTATGTAAGAGCACCAAAAGGAGCTTATTATACCGATGATAAGGGCAATAAGATTAGTTGTGAAGGAATGCCGCTGATCAATGAGAAGACGGGCTATCCATCGTTTACCGAAGCCGATCAGCATTTAGGTCAGGTTAATCCGGACTGGAAAGCAGGATTTGGTACTCTGCTACGCTACAAAGGACTCTCTTTGTCGGCACAGTTTACTGCCCAGGTTGGCGGTAATGCTTATTCTGTAACAAATTTCGCTCTCTCATATCAGGGAAAATTAAAGAATTCGTTGCCCGGACGTGATGGCGGTCTGGTAGCAGAAGGAGTAAATGCTGTAACAAACGAAGACGGAACAATTAGTTATAAGGCGAATAATACGATTACAGAGAATGTATACACTTATTATCAGACTTATCAATGGAACCGCGATAACGGTAAAAGCAATACGTTTAGTACAGATTTTCTGAAGCTGAAAGAGGTACGCCTCGATTATCAGCTACCGGCTAAAGCACTGAACAAGATCAAAGTATTGCAAAGTGCCAATATCGGTGTCTTTGCTACCAATCTTTTCTGCATTACGGACTGGCCGCAATACGATCCGGAAGCGGCTGCTTTGGTAAACGGGACTAATATCTATGCCGGTATCGAAACCGTGACTTTCCCGATGACCCGCACTTACGGGCTTAATCTGAAACTACAGTTTTAAAAGATAATTATAATGAAGAAGAAGCTATATAAAGTCGCACTGATCCTTTCATTGGCAGTTACGACATCCTGTACCGATAATTTTGTTGAATACAATACCAATCCCAACAAAATGCCGCAAGGTTCTATTTCACCTTCGGCAACTATTGAACCGGTGATTTATACCGGGACTAACAATCTCTCGAGCTATATGCTGAGCATTGCCAATGAGATTTCGCAGATTACCGTAGCCAAATCATCGCCACGACAAGAGCATTGCTACAATCTTGGGAACGGTAATTTCCTGAACATATGGAATCTGACATTTAACTGGGCAGGTCGTGCAAAACATATGTACGATTTGGCTTCAGAGCAGAATCAGCCTAATTACCAGGCAATAGGACAAACGCTGAAAGTGTATTATCTTTCTATCTGTACCGATATGTTTGGTTCGATAGCCTATTCTGAAGCCCTGAAAGGTGATGAAGGAATAAAGCGTCCAAAAATTGAATCACAACGTGACGTCTATCTTGGGATGATGAACGATCTGGAAGAAGCTAATGCACTATACAATCAGTTATTAAAAATGGATGATCCTTCGAAAGACGGAATTTATGGAGGTGATATTGAGAAATGGCAGAAATTTACCAATACACTACATCTTCGTTTATTGATGCGTGTAAGCGGACGCGATAATGATTTCTCGCCTACCGTAGGCGAACGTATCAGTAAGATTATCAATAACCCTTCGCAATATCCTATATTCGATTCGGCCGGTGATGATGCAACGGTCAAATTCTCGGGAACAACAGAATATTACAAAACCCACTTTAATTTTATTTCGTTCCCGGATGACAAAAGTTTATCCGGAGATCATCATGTTTCGAGCCAGTTTCTGAATATGATTTACAATGAGTCGACCGGTTTTAGTGATCCGCGTATGAAGATATGGATTAAACCACGCTATACAAGTACAGAAATCCGCGAAATGGTGGGAGCGCCTTCAGGAGCAACGACAACTTATAATAGCAACACTCAACGTTCTGAAAAAGAACCTTTCCTGCACTACGAGACGCTGGTGAATGATGTAAATCCAAATATTCTGCTTTGTTATGATGAACTTCTCTTTATCAAAGCCGAAGCTGCTCTTAACGGATGGATTGGCGGATCAGCCCGTGAATATTATGAAGCGGCTATTACTGCATCGTGTCAGCGCTGGGGAGGATATGGTGCCAATGCTGCCTATCCTGAGATGGTAAACGGAGCGGTTGCAACGAATCCGGTTTACATCGAACAAAAAGATATTGATGCATTCCTTCAGAGCGAAGAGGCACGATGGGATGGCAGCGCCCGGCGTCTGGCCGAACAAAAGTGGCTATCACTTTTCTGGGTACTTGGCTTCCAGCAATATCATGAAATGCGCCGCACAGGTTATCCGGAATGTAAAATAGGTATGGGTGCCATCAACCTGAATTATACCAACGGAAACTTTATTGCACGTTATGCCTATCCGCTTATTGCCATTGCCAATAATCGCGCCAACTATGAAGCTGCTTTCAATGAACAGGGGGCAACGGTAGATGATAATAATATGATTCTGCCTGTGTGGTGGAGCGGTCAGGCGGTGGCGAAAGATATGGGTTCTCCCTGGGAGCACTCTTTCCGCAAAAGAGTTATTGCTACTGAAGATTAACTATTAATGAATGACGATTTATGAATAAAGATTTATATACTTCGCTACTTTTTCGCTCGCTGAAATGGAGCGTCTTGCTTTTCACTTTATGCCTTATTTCTTGTCAGGATGATAAAGAAGAATATGATGCGCCTTACTTCAGGATAGAGAATGCATCGGTTTCGAGTAAAGCCAATATACTTCATTCATCTGAACTGGGTTTTACCATTGCCCCTCTTATTGGCGATGAAACACTGGAACTGATGTGCTATGATATCAGGACTAACCGCAAGTGGACGGCAGAGGTTTCTTCATCTGATAAAGAATGGCTTTATATCTGGCCGGTAAAAGGTTCAGGCGATAGCAAAGTTCGTTTTTGCGCCATCGATAACGATAGTCCGTTAAGCCGGTCGACTACAGTGATCTTTCATTATGATGATGGCTTTCAGACTGAAGTAACTCTTTTAGCAGAGCAGGAATCGAATGAACCTTATATCAGAGTTTATGCCGATAATCAGGCGGCAGAATCAATTTCGGCAGGGCATCATTCGCAGACAAATATCATTACAGTGAAATCGAATATTGATTTCTTTTATAAACATGGCACCCCTGACTGGATGACTTTTACGGAGACATCCAACGGAGAATTCACGCTACAGATTAATGAATATCCGATAGCTCCGTCAGAGCTGGAACGTTATGACAACGTCCGGTTTACCGGTGTAGGCATTTATAGTCATATCACTGCCTCTCTCGATGTCCTGCAAAGCATCCGTCCGTATATTAGCATATCCGGTGAGGACATTGACAGCAACGGTAGCTTCCCTCCTTTCAGCGCATCATCACCAGATGTCACCACTTTTAAACTTATATCAAATTATGACTGGAGTATTACATCGGATGATACCTGGTTTCGTATTACGCCGTCATCAGGGGTAGCATATCAGGAATATAATGTAACCATACATATGGATAAGAATACCGCCGATGAGCGCATAGGTGTTGCAACAATCACAACTTCTGAGATCCTCGGTGTGAAAGATGTATTAGAACTCAGCCTTTATCAGGAAAGCGGGACGTCGGGCGGTTCATCGCCAATGGAAGGACTGGATAACCCGGTGAAATGGTTCTTCAATGGTGCAAGCGGTGACTACTCAACACAAATAGAGCAATTTGAGGTGAACAATAATCTGCGGGCAAGTACAGGTGTAGGATCGCTATCATTTACACATACCTATCTGGATGCTTCCGGAAATATTCCCGAGGAATGCACACGTCGTATCGGGGCATCGGGGCATCCTTATGTCACTGGCGCATGGCCGGGAGACTACTGGATATTTGAGGTTCCGGTGAGAAACTTTAAATCGGGTACAAAAGTGAAATTTACCGGCTGCTTCCGTGCATCGAATACCGGACAAAAATACTGGATGTTTGAATTCCTCGACAATGGAATATGGAAGAATGTTTCCGAACTTAAAACAGTAACTGTAAATGGCGAGCAGGTGACTTACACACATGAGGCATCTACCTCTTACGAGAATGAAATTACATTTATCGCCGATCACAAATATCCTATAGCCGACGGAAACATAATGTTCAGAATGACTTGCATGGCCAACTGGACCATGGGGAATGCAGCATTAGAAAAACCCAATGGCGGAACCATACGCTGGGCAGCCAATGAAGCAAACGGTTATAACGATAGTCCGGTAATTGAAGTCGTACAATAATATCGTTTTATAGTAATTATTTAGTGCATGAATAGTGCAGTGTGGAAGTGATTCCGCGCTGCATTTTTTTATCTTCCAGTATAGTCATACTAAGTAAACTTCATTTATTCCAGTGCTAAAAAAAACAATTTCTACCCTTTTCAAGCCCATTAAAAGCCTGGTTCGACAGCAAGCTATTGCCGGCTTGCTGAGAAGCGCTTCCCGGCACGGCAGCAAGCTATTGCCAGGACGGCGGGGATAGATTGCTGGTAAACCCTGTTTTGATACATTGATTTTTATTTACATATTATAGTTGTAATAGTAACATATCAACATATTGTATTTGTTCATTAATTATTACATATAATACAAATAAAGAAATGTAGAGACGATGCGTGTAGCGTCTGAAAACATAATTCATCAGTAATTAAACTGCAACTTTATGAATGTATTGTCTGTGTATTAGCAGACGCAGCACGCTGCGTCTCTACATGTAAATGGTTGTATATCAGTGTATTTGTAGGGCGAATCGAATTCACACGAATGCACAAGACTGTATTATATCTTGATGTTTTACCTTGCGGAATTTAGGGCGAATTCGATTCACTAGTGTCCACTTAAAACCATTAACAACCTCTATAATATGCTGTATATTA
>CAMTOS010000096.1 GCA_947074195.1 uncultured Bacteroides sp. | reverse complement strand
CTGAATAGAATAAACAATAGGAGATTTCGGGTTGAGTGCCGTATAAAGAATGCTGGCGTTATCCAGGTTCAGTTCTCCGACGCTTAACTCCTCAATATATTTAGAAATCATCTGATAAACATTCTTCGAGGCTGCATGCTTATGCTCCTTTTTCGGATGATTATTTTCTCCTGTTTGATAGATTTTAATATCAGGTTGTTTAATTTGGAAAGCTTTAAAATGGAGTTTCTTGAAATCATGTCGCCATGTCAGATTCAGACCCTTGAAGTGAATCATTTCAACAGACAAGTCAAGATAGGTATCGGGCAGACTGTCTTTCTTTTTCCATTCGGCATATACCGTAGAATCAGGAGTCAGTCTGATACCTTCGATTTTCAGTTCACCATTCAGAAAACTGATGGATAGCTTCTTATAAGAAAGATTATAGAACCCGTCCGTCTCTTCAGATGTACGTTCGATAAGTTTATGTGCCAGATAATTCTCCAGCCAGTGCGTGCGGAAGAAATTTACGCCAACAAGTATAACTGCTAACAAACCAATTGTCAGCCAAATATATTTCATGACTTTCTTCCGCTTTTCAACCATACTCCAATATTTTAAATAACGAGATTATGGCATATCACTTTCAACATTATGCCCTTGGAGGAATCTTTCTGTTTCCGATTCGGTTGCCAGTCTTATTCCTTCATGATCGAGCAGAAAAAACACCGGTCGTTTGTGATCTGATATGCGTGTTGCAATATAGATATCAAATTTATGCCATCTCTTATAGAAACGTACATCTTTCAATCCGTTTTCTTCTGCAAATGCCATTGCTTTTACTTCAAGTGCTCCCATTTTGATAAAAGTTTTAGTGAAACCTCTGTTTTTTATAAAACAAAGGCAAAATGCTTTTGTTTTCTATCTAAATAGCATTCAATTAAAAACTTAAATCCTTGTTTCATGGAAGCTAATATATTGGTAATTTCTACTGCTGATGATTATGTAGGCGAAAATGTAAGTCATTTACTCGCAACGCTGGGAAAAGGTCTTGAGGTGAAGCTTACTACCGTGCAGAATCTGGAGAAATGGCTAACCGCGAAATGGGATTACGCCATTATTCTGAATCATTGTATGAATGTATCTGATGCTATATTTTCCGGTAAAGTAATCAGAAGAGTTGAAATGGAATTCAAGAATCCACAGAACGATGATGAATGTCGCGAAACCGATGCTGCTATTCGAAAGCGTATACTTGAATTCTATATTAATGATATTCAGGGAAAAGAAATGATGGGAGCCGACAGCTGTGGTGCATTTTGTGATTTATGAAAATGATTATTAATTCGAATATTGAAATTTATTTTAATAAATATTCATTTTTGTGATGTCTTGTTGCTATTAAGCTATATCTTTGCATCTGTTAATCACGGTATTAAGGTTAACATGAACTATTCTGTACATATTAAAATAATGAATTGATCATGAAAGTGATGCAAATATTTGCTTCACCCTCTTGGGGTGGAGGTGAACAATATGTCTATGACCTATCTGTAAATCTTATAAAATGTGGTCATGAAGTCAATTTCTTTTCACGCAAAAGTTCTGTTATCGATAAAAAAATCTCTTCGATAAATACTACCTGTCAACATTTACCATTCAGGGGCATATTAGATATTTACTCCATTATCAAACTTGCTTTGTTTTTGCGTAATAATCCTCTCGATGTAATTCATATCCATTGTTTTAAAGTGATGTCTACAGTTATCTTAGCAAAGATACTGAGTCGGAGCAAAGCTAAAATTGTGATGACAAGACATCTTATAAAAGAAGGGAAAAATAATATTCTTTACAGATGGTGTTATCGTCACCTGGATCAGATAATTTTTGTCTCTAAAATATGTCAGAATACATTTCTGAATTCAGTTACAAACTTTCCGCGAACAATTAGCAGTGTCGTTTATAATAGTATTCCTGTAGTAGAAGATGGTCACCTTAATTCTGAAAGCATCAGAAAGAAATGTGGAATAAAAGAGGATTGCCCGCTCATATTTTTTGTAGGCAGAGTTGTCCGCGAAAAAGGAATCGAGGAGGTTATTAAAGCTCTTGCCAGTGTGCGTGATAAAGATTTCTATTTAATTGTCATCGGCCAGGGAAAAGACAGTTATCTGAAACAATTGAAGAAGTTGTTGATTGAAAAGAAGCTTGCATCAAGAGTTCTCTTTCTTGGATATACTGACCATGCACGGCAACTTATAAAAGAGGCCGATATTGGTGTTGCTCCTTCAATTTGTCAGGAGTCATTCGGTTTAACCGTGGCAGAATTTATGCAGGCAGGCAAATGTGTAATCACGACCAATAATGGTGCACAATGCGAATTTGTGGATCATGGCAAAAGTGGATGGCTGGTTAATCCGGGTGATGTAGGCGGTCTTTCGTATGCTTTGCGGAAACTGATGGATGATGATCAGATGCGTCTCAAACTGGGGACACATGCCAAAAATTATTTTGACGAATCTTTGGCTTACAATCATTTCTACAATAATATCATACAGGTTTATCAAAACCGTATAGCAGGATAAAGTAAAAAGCTGTTGAATTATTCATTCAACAGCTTTTCATATATTTCCCAATATCTTTTTGCAGCTGCATCCCAGGAAAACTGCAATGCATGCTCCTTCATTTCTTCTTTATCTATACCGCCTCTGCTGAAATCATTCATTCCTCTTTCGAATTCTTCCCGCATCTCTCTTTCATTAAATTCACTGTTGAAATAATAGGCAAATCGACTGCCGATTTCTGGCAGACAAGTATATGATGATAGGAAAACAGGCTTTTTATAATACATCGCTTCCAAAACAGGCAGACCAAATCCTTCGGCAATAGAAGGAAACATAAAGGCTTCACAATTCTTCAGATACCAATGCTTCTCGGCTTCGCTAACATTTCCAATAATTCTAACGCGATCTTGTACACCATAACGTTGTGCTTCCTGCATAATACGTTCTTCATATTCCGATCTGTTTCCTGCAATAATTAATTCATAATCATTGTTTTTAAGTAAACAGGGTAAAACATGAAAGTTCTTTTTGGGTAGGATTGTACCTATAGTAAACAAGAAAGGGTGTTCGGGTTTGTTTACAGGTGGTACAATTTCGCCGGAGTAAATATTGCAGCCATTATAAATGACTTCAAGAGGTTTATTCCTGATATTAATATATTTAAGAATATCTTTTCGGGTTGTTTCAGATATGGTCACCACATAGTCGGCACGATCTACTAATTGTTGGAGCTTCTTGATGTATTTAAGATGCTTCTCCCGTCTTTTTTCGTAAAGGAAGTTGAGGTCGTGCACCGTCAGCACCAGTTTGTCTGATGTAGGAACATAAGACGAAAGCTGGAAAGTGGTATGCCACAACTTATATGCAGTATCTTGTGGAATAAAAAGCTTATGAAAATTATGGAATATCTTATATCCGTGGCCAAATCCCCATCTGCCTTTAAATCTTTTTGGTACATAAAAACCCATTGGGCGATTATGTCGCTCAGATTCTTTCGATAGTCCGTCAGCCAGTTTATCGCAAAAGAAGTAGAGTCCGGTATTTGGATTTCTCATTCTTTCGCAATCCAAAATAATTGTATTCTCTGCCATTGTTTAGTGATTCGGTTATAATAATTCGTGTGTGTTATCAAGTAATCAGATCATTGGTTATTTCTATCTGTCAATATTATGGTTTAGCATTTCTTCATAAATGTCCCAATACTTTTTTGCAGCCATTTGCCAGGAGAAACTTAATGCATGATTACGCATTTCTTCTCTATAAATACTTGTATCTGCAAAATCTTGCATCCCTTTCCTGAATTCTTGCTGCATTTTTTTGCGATCGAAGTCATAATTGAAGTAAAACGCATATTTTCCACCAATCTCAGGCAGGCATGTATGGGTCGATAAGAACACAGGACGTTCATAATACATCGCTTCTATTACAGGTAATCCAAACCCTTCGGCCACTGAGGGGAATAAGAAAGCTTCGCAGTTCTTATAATACCAGTGCTTTTCTGCTTCAGAAATTGTACCTATAATTTTAACGCGGTCTGTCACACCATAGAATTCGGCTTCTTTGAGTATTTTCTGCTCATATTCACTTCGCACACCGGCTATAATCAGTTCGTAATCATTTCCTTCCAGCAAGCATGGCAAAACATGAAAGTTTTTTTTGGGTAGTACAGTTCCAACTGAGAAAAGGAATTTACCTGCAGGTTTGTCAGCTGGAATTTGAGGTGTACCGGTAAAGCGGGTGCATCCGTTATATATTACATCAATCTCTTTCCCATTTGTATTCAGATGTTTCAATACATCCTTCTTTACAAATTCAGAGATGGTTACAATCCGGGCACATTTATCTATAATCGCCTGGAGCTTTTTAAGTTCTTTTTTCTGCTGAGACTCACCTTCTTCATACATGAAATTTAAATCATGTATTGTCAGTAGGATAGGGGTTTTACGAGGAAAGAAATGGGATAGCTGAAAAGGACTATGCCACAATCCTACATCAGACGGTAATGGTAATATTCGTTTATGAAGAGATTTGAAGACTCTTCTGAAACGAATCTTTAGTCCCCATTCATCAAGTGTACTTTTACGGGAATAAACCATAATATTCCTCTCTCTCTTCTTTGCTTCAGTGCAAAGAGCTTCGATCAGTTCTTTTCCAAACACATATAAACCTGTGTTCTTGTATCTCATTCTTTCACAGTCAAATATAACTGTATCACGTTTCGAACTCATGTAAATAAATAATAGGGCGACTAAAATATTTTGCTGCAAAAATAATTACTTTTGCATAGTTATACAAATAACGGTATATGCAATGTCTGAAATTAATAAAAAAATAGCATTTATTCACGATGATTTTCCCGGAGGAGGTGGTGAACGGGTAACAATTGATGTCGCTAACTACCTGTCCTCTAATAATTTTAAGGTTTATGTTTTCGCCGGGCGATATTTAAAAGATCGTTTACCGGTTGATATACCTATGGGATATGAAGTGATTGAACTTCCCGAACGTTATGTTGAAACATCAATGGCAGACGCCCGGGCAATGATAAACACTATAAAAGAAAAGAATATTGAAGTCATAATTTCAGTAGGGCGTAATTTACTATATACAGATGAAATCAAGACTGCTACCGGATGTAAATACATCTTTGCTTTACACAGTGTGCCATTCTGGGAAAAAGAGTTCGAAATAGAGCGGGCAAGAAAACGTCGCAATCACTCTTTTGGTAGTAAAATGGAATGGTTCCTTATCTCTTACCCCAAACATTTCTGGTTTAAAAAGGCTTATCGTAAAGTCAGAAATCGTTATATATCTCTTTACAACGAAGCCGATCGTTTTACAGTGCTGTGCGATGCATTTAAGAATGATTTAATTAAAGGACTGAATCTTCAGCCTGAGAATAATAAAGTCCGTGTTATCTCCAATTCCGAACGACCTGCAGCTAATCTTAATCTGAAGAAAAAGAAGCAAATCTTATATATAGGCCGATTGAGTTATGTTGATAAGCGCGTTGACAGGCTTTTGGAGGTCTGGAAAAAGATATATCAGCAGCTTGATGAATGGGAATTGATCATTGTAGGTGATGGTGATGAACGTTCTAATCTCGAAGCGCAATCGCAAAAATATCAACTTGAACGTATACAGTTTGTTGGTTTTTCTAATGATACTTCCTCGTTTTACCGGGATGCCTCAATTCTGTGTCTGGTTTCCACCTTCGAAGGATGGCCGCTTTGTCTTACCGAAGCACAGGCAAATGGTGTAGTTCCGGTTGCATTCGACTGTTCTGCCGGTGTTCACCAGATACTTGCTCCGACAAGGGTAAATGGTGTTTTAGTACCTCCTTATAATATTGATGCTTTTGCAGATGCCTTGTTGCGTCTGGCCACTGATGAGAAGCTGCTCTCTGAAATGCAGAAGAATGTTATAGAGAAGTCATCTGAGTACTCTATAGAGCGAATTGGCAAACAATGGGTCGATTTACTTAATGAATTATAGTTTGCTAAATGATAATCCTGCATGACAGCAGATATCCAAAAACATAAGACGTTATAAGAAAACAGGCAAGATTTAATCTCATATTTACCACATTGTTTGTTAAGGTTCACTCATTTTATTAAATCGATGAACGCTTATCAATCAAATTCATATATCTTTGTCACCCTTAATACATTATATATTTACTTACACAAAAATGATAAAAGAATTCCTGCAAATGATGCGACGTTTTCTGTCGCCTTACAGAAAATACATCGTCGGTGCTGTCTTTTTAAATATACTTTCGGCTATCTTCAATATTTTCTCTTTTACACTACTGATTCCTATTCTTCAGATTCTGTTCGAAATGGATAAAACTGTCTATCAGTATATGGCCTGGGATGGCGGAGGCAGCGTAAAAGATATCGCAATAAATAACTTCTATTATCATGTATCAGAAATGATTACCAACCATGGTCCTTCGCTGACCTTGCTTTTACTGGGGTTATTTCTGGCTTTTATGACACTTCTCAAAACCGGATGTTATTTCGGTTCTTCGGCTATCATGATTCCACTTCGTACCGGAGTAGTTCGCGATATTCGTATTCAGGTATATTCTAAAGTTCTTTCGTTGCCGCTTGGATTCTTCTCAGAAGAGCGTAAAGGCGATATCATTGCCCGTATGAGTGGCGATGTGAATGAAGTCGAGAATTCAGTGACGAGCTCACTTGATATGCTGATTAAAAACCCCATCCTTATATTGTTCTACTTCACCACGCTGATTATTACCAGCTGGCAGCTTACACTTTTCACTATTCTGGTATTACCATTAATGGGTTGGGTTATGGGTACTGTTGGTAAAAAGCTGAAGCGTCAGTCGCATGAGGCACAGTCCAAATGGAGTGATACTATGTCACAACTTGAAGAGACATTAGGTGGACTACGTATTATTAAAGCTTTTAATGCAGAGAAAAGAATGGTAGGCCGTTTTGCCGAATGCAGTAATGAGCTTCGTACAGCTACTAATAAAGTAGCCACTCGTCAGGCGCTGGCGCATCCTATGAGTGAATTCCTCGGAACACTTCTTATTGTTGTGGTTCTTTGGTTTGGTGGTTCACTGATTCTGGGCAATAATTCTTCTATCGATGCACCAACTTTCATCTTCTATATGGTTATCCTTTATAGTGTGATCAATCCATTAAAAGATTTATCAAAAGCAAGCTATAACATCCCTCGAGGTCTGGCTTCGATGGAACGTGTAGACAAGATTCTGAAAGCAGAAAATAAGATTGTAGAGAAAGAAAACCCTGCCGAACTGCATGGAATGCACAATGAGGTAGAATTCAAAGATATTACTTTCAGTTATGATGGTAAGCGCGATATACTGAAACATGTGAATCTTACTGTACCACGTGGTAAAACCATTGCACTGGTTGGGCAATCTGGCTCGGGTAAATCTACGCTTGTCGATTTGCTGCCGCGTTATCATGACGTGCAGGGAGGTGAAATTCTGGTCGATGGCGTCAACATCAAAGATGCCCGCATACACGACCTTCGCAGTCTTATCGGTAATGTAAATCAGGAGGCGATCCTGTTCAACGATACATTCTTTAATAACATCGCTTTCGGCGTGGAAGGTGCCACTATGGAGCAGGTGATCGAGGCTGCCAAAATTGCCAATGCGCACGATTTTATCATGGAGAAACCTGAAGGTTACGATACTAATATTGGCGACCGTGGAAGCAAGCTTTCCGGCGGACAACGTCAACGCATCAGTATTGCGCGTGCTATTCTGAAAAACCCTCCTATTCTTATCCTGGATGAGGCTACTTCTGCCCTTGATACAGAATCAGAACGTCTGGTACAGGAAGCTTTAGAAAGATTAATGAAGACACGTACAACAATTGCTATTGCTCACCGTTTATCTACTATTAAGAATGCCGATGAGATTTGTGTGCTCTACGAAGGAGAAATTGTAGAACGCGGCAAACACGATGAACTGCTGGCGCTTAATGGCTATTATAAACGCTTAAACGATATGCAGGCACTCTGATAAAACGACACCTATTAACTATGAAAAGACCCGTTAACTCTCTGACTAAATACTGCTGGCTTTGCGCCATCGCTTGTTTGTTTACTACTGCATTGAATGCGCAGATGACCGATCAGGTGCTATTAAATGATTATACGATTAATCCCGAAAAACACGGTGATTTATCGTTCGATCTGGATGCCACGCTGTTTTTTAAGAATAATGAGTTCGACGGGAAATTTCTGAAAGGTTATTCGCTGCCCGGTATGTGGTTGCAACCTAAGTTCGTTTACAATCCACTTTCCTATCTGCAGCTTGAAGTCGGGGCACACGCGTTGATTTATCGCGGTGCCTATAAATATCCGAACTTTGCTTATAATGATATTGCACTCTGGAAAGGAACGCAATATCAGAAAGGGGCACATATTGTGCCGTTTATCCGTGCGCAAGTGGCCATGAAAAACCTGAATATTGTTTTGGGGAATATCTACGGCGGCTTGAATCATGCGCTTATCGAACCACTTTATAATCCTGAACTCAACCTGACAGCTGACCCTGAAGCCGGTGTTCAGATCTTATATGATATTCCCCGTTTTCACCTCGATTTATGGCTCAACTGGGAGAGTTTTATCTTTAATAAAGATACACACCAGGAAGCTTTTACGCTGGGTTTATCTACCAAAACATTGTTGAACAATAAAGATTCGCGCTGGCATTTCTATATGCCTGTGCAGGTGGTAGGGCAACATCGCGGTGGAGAAGATCTTGTAAATAATCACCGTCCGGTATCAACTCTTATCAATGGCGCTTTAGGAATAGGTGCAACCCGAAATTTCAATCGTAAGTGGTTTAAACGTCTGCATTTCGAAGGAGATGTACTGGGATATTATCAACAGTCGGGCGATCTCTGGCCACACAATAAAGGCTATGGTCTGTATGCACGTTCTACCGTTGAACTTCGCGATGACTTTCTGATCAATGCCGGTTATTTCATCTGCAAAGATTTCATATCGCTTTTCGGTAGTCCATACTATGGAGCAGTATCGATGACCGATGAAGAGCTAACGTTTGATAAACCGCAAACTCTTTCGCTTACGGCAGAGTATTACCGTACATTTGCAAAACACTATGGATTAGGGGCTAAACTGGAAGTTTACTATTCTATGCCCGGCGATATGAAATATGCCGATGGTCGTCGTGAAAAAGGCGAAAAGACCACGAACTTCACCGTAGGTATTTATGTACGTGTCAATCCTTCGTTCCTCATCAATAAGTTTGGCAAGAAGCCGGAATAACTACTTACTTCCGGCCAAAGTCAGCAGGAATTTCTCCCCACTTTTTCGTTTCCCATTTAAGTATGGGCATCGTCCATTTGTTTTCGCGCAGCCACTTCTCGCCGCGTTCAATCATCTGGAACAACTCTTCTGTGCGGGCATTACGCTCCAATTTCGTCTTGCATTTTTTCTGCTTCACCCAGCTCATGGCATTCACGCTATCGCTGTAGATTGGCATGTCATAACCATTCTTTTTCTGATAGGCAAGGCAATGCACAATAGCCAGAAACTCGCCAATGTTATTCGTGCCATAAACCGGACCAAACTTAAACAGCTGTTGTCTGCTGGCCACATGTACCCCCTGATACTCCATCATACCCGGATTACCGCTACAGGCCGCATCCACCGCAATGCTGTTTTCAAGTACTTCAGATGGGTAACTCGCCAGCATATCGGGCATCTTCGCTCCACTTGCGCCGGCACTTTTGCTTCCTCCGCTTTTACCGATATATGCCCATGGCGATGAAGCGAAAGCCTTTTCGGCCTCCTCACGTGTGTCGAACGATTTATACTTTGCCCCTTCAAACCCTTTAGTCTGAAGCTGGCAATCCGTCCAGTTTGTATAAATACCCGGAGTCACTCCTTCCCACACTACATAATACTTCTGTTTCGCCATCGGTAATCAATTAAATCTGATGCAAAGTTACAATTATATTCTTCGTCCGGCTTTTCTTTTCGCCGAATAAAGCAGGTTGCAGCTAAAATAATATACGCTGTAGCAAGGGATTGTGAGAATGTTTTTTAAATTTGTCGCAAATTGAGAAAAGTACTATGATTCGAATATTTCTAACCGGCTATATGGGCGCAGGCAAAACCACACTCGGTAAAGCTTTGGCCAAACGACTATCTATTTCTTTTATTGATCTCGACTGGTACATCGAAGAACGCTATCATAAAACGATCAGCGAACTTTTTCAGCAGTACGGTGAAGCAGGTTTTCGCGATATCGAGCGGAAGATGCTGCATGAAGTCGCTCAGTTCGAGAATGTCGTTATCTCTACCGGCGGAGGTGCTCCGTGCTTTTTCGATAACATGGAGTTTATGAATCAACAAGGTAAAACCGTCTTTCTCGATGTACATACCGATGTACTTTTTAACCGCCTTCGTGTGGCTCGCCAGCAGCGTCCTATCCTGCAGAACAAAAGCGATGAAGAACTAAAGGAATTTATTGATGAGGCACTCGCCAAACGACTCTCTTTCTATCAGCAGGCGACGCATGTTTTTTGTGCCGATGAGCTCGAAAATCGTAGTCAGATCAGCCAGAGCGTTGAGCGTGTCTGCGAGATTTTATCTCTCTGATTTCTAATTAACTTTTGCTACGTTAAAAAACGTGTCATTTTGATGAGATTCATTTTATTTATCGCTATTTTTGTTGATTAAAATCAACTTTTATTATACAAGCGGGTATTGAAAAATGAGAAAATGGCGTATTGAAGATTCTGAGGAGCTTTACAACATCAATGGTTGGGGCACTTCGTACTTTAGTATTAATGACAACGGTCATGTGGAAGTTACTCCACGTAAAAATAGTGTAGCTGTCGATTTAAAGAATCTGGTAGACGAGCTGCAGCTGCGCGATGTAGCTGCTCCGATGCTGATCCGCTTCCCTGATATTCTGGACAATCGTATCGAAAAAACTGCTTCTTGTTTCAAGCAAGCTTCTGAGGAGTATGGCTATAAGGCCCAAAACTTCATCATCTATCCCATTAAAGTTAATCAAATGCGTCCTGTGGTCGAAGAGATCATCAGTCACGGTAAAAAGTTTAACTTAGGACTGGAAGCCGGTTCTAAGCCTGAACTTCATGCGGTTATTGCTATCAATACCGACTCCGATTCATTGATTATCTGTAACGGATACAAAGATGAAAGTTACATCGAGCTGGCGCTTCTGGCACAGAAGATGGGAAAACGCATCTTCCTTGTCGTCGAGAAACTCAATGAGCTGAAGCTGATTGCCAAGATGGCGAAACAGTTGAATGTACGTCCCAATATCGGTATACGTATTAAACTGGCTTCTTCAGGTAGTGGTAAATGGGAAGACTCAGGTGGTGATGCCAGCAAGTTTGGCTTGACTTCAAGTGAACTTCTTGAGGCTCTCGATTTCATGAGTTCAAAGAACATGAACGATTGTCTGAAGCTGATCCACTTCCATATCGGTAGTCAGGTAACGAAAATTCGTCGTATCAAGACGGCTCTTCGTGAGGCTTCACAGTTCTATGTACAGCTTCATCAGATGGGCTTCCCTGTTGAGTTTGTCGACATTGGCGGCGGACTTGGCGTTGACTATGACGGTACCCGTTCATCGAGCAGCGAAAGCAGCGTAAACTATTCTATACAGGAATATGTAAACGACTCGATCTCTACGCTTGTTGATGCCAGCGATAAAAATGATATTCCACATCCAAATATTATCACCGAAAGTGGTCGTGCACTGACTGCTCATCACTCTGTACTTATCTTTGAGGTTCTCGAAACGAACTCTCTCCCTGAATGGGACGATAACGAAGAGCCTGCAGAAGATGCACACGAACTGGTGCTTGAACTTTATAAGATTTGGGATGCACTGAATCAGAACCGCATGCTTGAATCGTGGCACGATGCCCAGCAGATTCGCGAAGAAGCATTAGATTTGTTTAGTCACGGTATTGTCGACCTGAAAACCCGCGCACAGATTGAGCGCCTTTACTGGTCAATTACACGCGAGATTAATCAGATTGCCAGCGGCCTGAAACATTGCCCTGATGAGTTCAGAGGTTTATCTAAGCTTTTGGCTGATAAATACTTCTGTAACTTCTCGCTGTTCCAGTCGCTGCCCGATTCATGGGCCATCGACCAGATCTTCCCGATTATGCCTATTCAGCGCCTGGACGAACGTCCTGATCGCTCGGCTACATTACAGGATATCACTTGCGACTCAGACGGTAAGATTGCTAACTTTATTTCTACCCGTAATGTGTCTCATTATATGCCTGTGCATAGCCTGAAAGGAAAAGAGCCGTACTATCTGGCTGTCTTCCTTGTAGGTGCTTATCAGGAAATCTTAGGCGATATGCACAACCTGTTTGGTGATACCAATGCCGTACATGTGGCAGTGAATGATAAAGGTTATAGCATCGAACAGATTATCGATGGTGAAACTGTTGCCGAAGTTTTGGATTACGTACAGTACAATCCTAAAAAACTGGTGCGTACCCTTGAAACCTGGGTAACCAAATCGGTAAAAGAGGGTAAAATCTCTCTTGAAGAAGGAAAAGAATTCTTGTCTAACTATCGTTCGGGATTATACGGATATACCTATCTTGAATAGATA
>CAMTOS010000095.1 GCA_947074195.1 uncultured Bacteroides sp. | reverse complement strand
AAAGGCAACGACGATGCCGCCTCTGCCAAATGGTTCCCGCTGGATGCACTACCCCATTTAGCCTTCGACCATCAGACTATTTTGGAAAAAGCACTGGAGATGGTAAAAGATCTGATTTAAGTAGATTTTTTCTCGATTTAGAATTCGTTCTTTACCTCATATCCGATGGATTAGCCTCCCGTCATGTCGAACGGTTGTGAGACAACTCCGGCAATGCGTTTTTGTTATTCAATAGTAGGTGTAGCCACTACAATCCCAAAAATTAAAGCCGAAATCACAATGCGCGATTCCGGCTTTAATTTAAATATCTAAAATAACTTATTCGTAGACTTGCGAAGGAAGTTCACCACGCAATACACCTAATGCATTCATAGCGAGCGCTTCGAGTTCATCTTCGCCGGGATAAACAGTAATCGGGGCGATGAACGAAATGTATTCTTTGAGTCGTGGAATCACGTATTCTGAACGGGCAATACCACCTGTTAAAAGAATGGCATCAACTTTTCCATAAAGCGGAACGGCAGCAGCACCTATGGCTTTTGCTACCTGATAAATCATGGCATTAACGACCAGAGCGGCTTTCTCATCACCTTCGTCGATGCGTTTTTCAATCTCCATCATATCGGTAGACCCAAGGTGACCGGCTAATCCGGCCTGACCCTGAATGCGTCGTTTCAGTTCGTCTTTGGTAAACTTTCCGCTATAACATAAATCGACCAGCTGACCGGCAGGCAAGGTTCCGGCACGTTCGGGCGAGAATGGGCCTTCGCCATCAAGGGCATTGTTTACATCGATGCAACGGCCATGATCGTGAGAACCAACAGAGATACCACCACCCAAATGACAGATGATTAGGTTGAGGTCTTCGTAGCGGGTATTGTGTTCGCGGGCATACCGACGGGCAATGGCGCGCTGGTTCAAAGCATGCCAGATGGTAATGCGGGGCATCAGGGCAGAGCCGGTGATGTGGCGCATTTCATCCATTTCATCGACCACGCCGGGATCAGCAATGAAGGCACGGCAGTTGGGTAGCATATCGGCCAGTTCGGCAGCAATGAGGCATCCCAGGTTACAGGCATGTACACGCATGGCATGTTTGGTGTCGTTGCGCATGGCTTCGTTCACATCATAAACACCGCCGGGAATTGGCTTTACCAGTCCGCCACGACCAATAATGGCATCGAACTTAAAGGGAATTCCTTCCTTAGCCAGCTCATTTAGCACCAGTTGTTTACGGAAATCAAACTGGTCAGTCACTCGTTCGAAAGTCGCAAGTTCGTCCACCGAGTGGCGGATAGAACGTACCAGAAGCGGCTTCTCATCTTCGTAAACCGCAATTTTAGTAGAAGTAGATCCGGGATTAATCGCTAAGATTCTCATATCGTTGTATTGTTATTTGCACATCAGACAAGCAAGAGCGAGGCTATAGTATTTGGACAGGCCGGAGTCGCTGCGCGAAGGAAGAACCACTGGCGCAATCGGTCCCTGAAGCACACCGGCGGTATCGGCTTTGGCGAAAAGAGACATTGACTTGTAGAACGCATTGGCCGATTCGATATTAGGGAAGATCAGCACATCGGCTTCACCATTGATAGGCGAAACGATACCTTTGATGTTGCCGCTGTCGCGCTCGCAGGCGGTACGCACATCGAGCGGACCATCGATGATAGTCGATCCAAACTCGCCGGCCTCGCATAGTTCGACGATATTCACATAGTCGAGCGAATGAGGGAACTTGGCGCTGACCTTTTCGGTGCAGTGAATCAGGGCAATCTTCGGTTCATCGATACCAAAATTATGGCAGGCACGAATGGCGTACCATATCATTTCGATGCGTTGTTGCAATGTTGGTCTGGGAATTACGGCAGCATCCGAAAAGAAAAGCATCTTATCATAGCCGGGAGTCTGCATGGCCGACAAATGGGTAAGCACCTGGCCCTTGGGCAGAATGCCTTTTTCTTTGTCAAGAACCGCATGAAGCAGATTGTCGGTATTGATCAATCCTTTCATAATAACATCTGCTCCGCCTTCGCGCACGATTCGCACTGCCTCTCGGGCAGCCTCATCCTGATCTGTAATATGAATAAACTCTACACGGTCAGGATATTCACTGAGTTTTGTGTACTTTTCTTTAATCGATGAGTCGCCAATCATCAGAAGATCGGCAAAACCCTCTTCAAGTGCGCGGGTGATGGCGTATTCTGTATGTTCATCATTGGCATATACTACGGCTACCTTACGTCTGCGATCTAAAGAACGAAGATAACTGGTAAGCTGAGCAAAAGTTCTAATAGGTTCCATAACGACAGATTTTTAGCAAATATGAGAAAAAACATTGAATATTCACTACGTATATACTTAAAAAAATAAGCCTATCTGCTTACATTTTGTTTATTCGCTTAAGATTCATTGACTATTTATATAAATCGTAAATTTTAAAGCCTTATTGCTACGATTTTCGTATTATCGGCATTGTAACCTTAAAGAAATATGTACATTTGCAATTCACGTGAAAAGAAATAAATATGGGACCTCTGACCTTTCCGCCTCATCTTTTAGAGGGAGATACAGTAGCAATTCTCTCGCCTGCCAGCAAAATTGATCATTCGCTGCTGAAAGGTGCAACCAATCGTCTGGAGTCCTGGGGACTAAAAGTGAAGCTGGGCAAATATGCCAAAGGCGCATCGGGTCAGTATGCCGGTACGCAAAAACATCGCCTTGCCGATCTTCAGGAGGCGATGAACGATCCTAAAGTGAAGGCCATTCTTTGCAGCCGTGGCGGTTATGGCATCATTCATCTTATCGATCAGCTGGACTTCACCGCATTCCGCGAATCGCCTAAATGGATTATGGGTTTTAGCGATGTTACTGCGCTGCACAACACCATTCAGCACCACGGATTTGTATCACTGCACTGCCCCATGGCAAGACATCTTGCTGTTGAATCAGAAGATGATCCCTGCTCACTTTATCTGAAACAAATCATTCTTGGAACAGTGCCCGAATATCACGTTAAATCTCATAAACTGAATCGGAAAGGCACAGTCGAAGGCATCCTGCGAGGGGGCAATCTGGCTGTGATGTACGGATTGCGTGGAACGAAATATGATATTCCTGCACCGGGAACCATTCTTTTTATAGAAGATGTGAACGAACGCCCCCATGCGGTGGAACGTATGCTGTACAATCTGAAAATTGGTGGCGTACTGGAACAACTTGCCGGTGTAATTATCGGTCAGTTTACCGAGTATGAGGAAGATAAATCGCTGGGCAAGATTCTTTATAATGCCATTGCCGATATACTGGATGATTATGATTATCCGGTGGTTTACGATTTTCCGGTAGGACATGTCACCAATAATCTTCCCTTAATCTGCGGTTCAAAAGTGTTGCTCGATGTGGGAGCCAAAGAGACAAAATTGAAGTTCTTATGTTAATAATATCAGCATAAAGCCATAAACTTCAGCGGAATTGGCTAATTTTGTAGTCAACCTTTTACTCTTGCTGAATAAAAGGCATTTGCACAAGTAACTATAGATGAATTAGTGCAAAGCGCTATGCACTAAAGTGCAAAGGCTTATGCAAGAAAGTGCAGAGGGCTGTGCACTAAACTGCAAAAGGCTTGGCAGCAAAGCCCCGAAAGCTTAGCCACAAGCTGTGAAAGCAGTGAGAATGCAGACCGTCTGTATAGGTAAGAATCGATTTTGTCTGCACATATATAACATTTAATTACTCTAATGAATAAGAAATATCTTCTGCTCCTTGCCGGAGTGCTTTATATGGCCGCCACCTCTTCTTGCAGCGGCAGCAAAAATCAAAGTAAAGACGCGCCAATCGTTGAAACGGTTCAGGTGGTAGTACCTGCCTTCAATGCCGATAGTGCCTATCAATATGTAAAAGGTCAGGTCGATTTCGGTCCTCGTGTGCCCAATACCACCGCTCATCAGCAATGTGGCGATTATCTGGCCGCGGAACTCGAGCGCCACGGTGCAGTGGTGACCAATCAGTTTGCCGACTTGCAGGCCTATACCGGCACCATTCTGAAATCGCGCAATATTATCGGTTCGTTTCAGCCGGAAAACAAAAAGCGCGTAGCTTTGTTTGCACATTGGGACAGTCGCCCATGGGCCGATCACGACCCTGATAAAGCCAACCATTACACCCCTATTCTTGGTGCCAACGATGGTGCGAGCGGTGTAGGCGTATTGCTCGAGATGGCCCGTTTGTTTGGTGAGCAGGAACCTAATATCGGCGTGGATATCATCTTCCTCGATTCAGAAGATTATGGTACACATGTGAACGATGAAAGTGCCGGCGAAGAATCGTGGTGCCTTGGTTCGCAATACTGGGCGCGCAATCCGCATGTGCAGGGATACAATCCGCGCTATGGTATTTTGCTCGATATGGTGGGCGGCCATCAGCCAACTTTCTACCGCGAATATTTCTCGGAAAAGAATGCCCGTTCGGTGAACCGCAAGGTTTGGGATATGGCGAAGAAGTTAGGCTACGGCAGTTTCTTTGTCGATGAACGTGGTGGTGCTGCTACCGATGATCATATTTTCATCTACGATATTGCAGGCATTCCTACTATCGACATCATTCCGCATGACCCGACCGGCAGATACAGTTTCGATGCCAACTGGCATACGATAAAAGATGATATGGACAATATCAATCCGGCTACGCTTGGCGCAGTAGGTACAGTGGTTACCAACGTAATTTACAACGAAAAATAAACGTTTAATCCTCTAAATAAACAGAAGATGACAATCAATCAATTACAAGATGACATTATCGCCGAATTCAGCGATTTCGACGATTGGATGGATCGCTACCAGCTCTTAATCGACCTGGGTAATGAAGTAGCTCCGCTTGACGAAAAATATAAAACCGATCAGAACCTGATTGAAGGATGCCAGAGTCGCGTGTGGCTTAATGCCGAAGAGCGCGATGGCAACATTGTATTCGAAGCCGACAGCGATGCCCTTATCGTGAAAGGCATCATCGCCCTGCTGATTCGTGTACTCTCGGGCCACTCTGCCGAAGAGATTCTCGATTCAGATCTTTACTTTATCGACAAAATCGGTTTGAAAGATCACCTCTCGCCTACCCGCAGCAACGGCTTGCTTTCTATGGTGAAGCAAATTCGCATGTATGCACTGGCTTTCAAGACCAGACATCAGGCATAAGGTTTATAGAGTTTAAGATACAGAAACGCAGTCAAAAGTAATTTTGGCTGCGTTTTTTTGTATTGGGTGATGGAGGGTTATTTTACTTGGAGGGATAGAACAGAGTATGTCATGCTGAACGTATGTGATGCAACTTCGGCAAAGCAGTGGGGACTACTTCTCCCCTCTTTGGACTACTAATTTACCACAAACGTGGTATTTCTTCTCTTGCCAAAGCACGCTATCTTTGTATCAAAATAATAATTCTAAACTGTAATGATATGAAAAAGATTGCACATCAACTGACTGATTTAGTAGGAAATACTCCGTTACTGGAGTTGGCGAATTATGATAAACAGCATGATCTGAAGGCAAAGATTGTGGCTAAACTGGAATACTTTAACCCTGCGGGAAGTGTGAAAGACCGGGTGGCGCTTTCGATGGTGGAAGATGCCGAATCTAAAGGTATATTGAAACCGGGGGCAACTATTATTGAACCAACCAGTGGGAATACGGGAGTCGGATTGGCTTTTGTGGCTTCGGTAAAGGGGTATAAACTGGTGCTGACGATGCCCGAGACGATGAGCATCGAACGACGCAATTTGCTAAAGGCCCTTGGCGCTGAGTTGGTGCTTACTCCGGGAGCGGGAGGCATGAAAGCAGCTATTGAGAAGGCGAAAGAGTTACAGGCTTCAACACCGGGTTCGGTGATTCTTCAGCAGTTCGAGAATCCGGCAAACCCTGCGGTGCATGTGCGGACTACAGGACCGGAAATCTGGCGCGATACGGAAGGTGAGGTCGATATCTTTGTGGCTGGTGTGGGTACCGGCGGTACGGTTACAGGTGTGGGTAAAGCGCTGAAGGCATTTAATCCGAAGATAAAGATTGTTGCAGTGGAGCCGTCTGATTCGGCAGTGCTTTCGGGTGGTGCCCCGGGTCCGCATAAGATTCAGGGAATTGGTGCAGGATTTGTACCGGGAATTCTCGACCGTTCGATAGTCGACCAGATCATTCCGGTGGATGGCGATGATGCTATTCGTACCAGTCGCGAACTGGCAAAGAGTGAAGGTTTGCTGGTGGGAATTTCTTCGGGTGCGGCGGTTTATGCGGCTACTCTTTTGGCCCGTGATCCTGAAAATGCAGGTAAGACGATCGTGGCACTTCTTCCCGATACAGGCGAACGTTATCTATCGACTGTACTTTATGCTTTCGATGAATATCCGCTTTAATATTGAGTAAAATACAGTCATGCGGATTTGGAGACGCTGCGCGCAACGTATCTACCGTTGCACTTTCTTTTTATGCGGTACAGCATACTCCTTGGCACTTACTTGGTCGATAGGGACTGCCCATATTTTTACGTTGCGCACGGCGGGGTCTGAGTAGGTAAATTCTTTGTCTATGTATTGACTCATCAGAATGTCGAGAGCTTCGCGCTTTTGTGTCATGTCTTCGATGAAGCTAACGTTGCCGCGACAGATCACACTTTTGGCACGCATCCGATAACTGCAGGCCACTTCAGCATGCTGGTAGACCAGCTTATGACCGGTACTGAAGGTAATGCAAACGCGATTGTTCTTTTCGAGCATATCGATGCAACTGCCGGTGGGGCCTGAGTGCAGATAGATCACGCCGTCACGGTAACCAAAGTTCATAGGGATAACGTAAGGATTGCCTTCCAGGTCGGTGATGCCTACGTAGCAAATATCGCAGCGGGTGAGGATTTCCTCTACCCGCTGCTTATCTTCTATAGTAATAGTTTTCATTTACGGCTTATACCAGTGCAAAGTCCAGCTGTTTCTTTTCAAGGTTTGCACTCACAACTTTAATGGTTACTTCATCACCCAGATTGTAGACTTTATTGGTGCGGCGTCCGCGCAGGCAATAGTTCTTTTCATCGAGTTCGTAGTAATCATCACCAAGTTCGCGAACCGGAATCATGCCTTCGCATTTGTTCTCGTTCAGCTCTACATACAAGCCCCATTCAGTAACGCCCGAGATGACACCATCAAACGTCTGCCCTACTTTATCGGACATAAACTCAACCTGTTTGTATTTAACCGATGCACGTTCGGCGTTGGCTGCAGTCTGTTCCATTAGTGAACTGTGGTCGCACAAGTCTTCGTATTTGATTTCCGATACGCTGCGGCCGCCATCTAAGTATTTCGTTAGCAGTCGATGCACCATCAAGTCAGGGAAACGACGGATAGGCGATGTAAAGTGCGTATAGTATTCGAATGCCAGTCCGTAGTGACCGATGTTGTGAGTAGAATAGCGCGCTTTCTGCATGGCACGAATCGACACAGTTTCAATCAGGTTCTCTTCTGTCTTGCCATGAACATCGTCCAGCAGTGCATTCAGTGATTTCGATATATCAGCTTTCGTTCCGCTCGTTCTGATCTTATAGCCAAAACGGGCAATGAATTGCGACAGATTGTCCAGCTTTTCCGGATCGGGAGCCTCATGAATACGGTATGGGAATACCTTTGGTTTTTTACCTTTCGCCACACGACCAATCTTCTCGGCTACCGTACGGTTGGCCAGCAACATGAATTCCTCGACCAGTTTGTTGGCATCTTTCGACTCCTTGAAATAAACGCTCAGCGGTTTGCCTTTCTCATCGATTTCGAACTTCACTTCATAGCGGTCGAAGTTGATGGCACCGTTGGCGAAACGTTTCTGACGTAGAATCTTTGCCAGACGATCCATTTCCAGAATCTCTTCTTTGTATTCTCCTTCGCCGGTTTCGATAATGGCCTGCGCCTCTTCATAAGTAAAGCGGCGGTCAGAGAAGATTACGGTATGTACCACGCGCGAATCAACCACTTCGGCTTTATCGTTCATATGGAAAATCACCGAATAGGCCAGTTTTTCTTCCTGCGGACGAAGGGAGCAAAGGTTGTTACAAAGGCGTTCGGGCAACATCGGAATGGTACGGTCTACCAGATAAACCGATGTGGCACGGCTTTCTGCTTCGCGGTCGATGATGCCACCTTCGGGCACGTAGTGCGATACATCGGCGATGTGTACACCAATTTCCCACAAGCCACCTTCCATTTTGCGGATAGACAAGGCATCGTCAAAGTCCTTGGCATCTTTGGGGTCGATGGTAAAGGTAGTTATCTTACGGAAGTCCTCACGGCGGGCGATTTCTTCGGCAGTAATATCATCGGGTATTTTATCGGCAGCTTTTTCTACATTGAGCGGATAGACATATGGCAAACCGAACTCGGCAAGGATGGCATGCATCTCAGCATTGTTGTCGCCGGCTTTACCCAGAATATCAACTACCATCCCAATAGGATTCTTCGCTTTCTTGGGCCATTCGGTTACCTTCACAATGGCTTTATCGCCGGTCTTACCACCTTTCAGTTTATCTCTTGGAATAAAGATATCGTTGGCCAGTGTGCGACTCTCGGTCAGCAGGAAGGCATAGTTCTTTTCTACCTGCAGTGTACCAATGAAAGTACCATCGGCACGTTCCAGAATCTCTACCACTTCACCTTCGGCAGTCTGATGCTTGCGTTTTGCAAAGCACGATATGCGCACTTTATCATTGTTCATGGCATGGGCAGAGTTGCGTTCAGCAATAAAGATCGGCTCGCCTCCGTCTTCGGGAATAAACAGATTCTTTCCATTGCTTTTGCGCTGGAATGTACCCACCATATCGGTGCCGTGACTATTCCACTTATATACGTTACGCTCTGTCTCAGTCAGATAGTCTCCCATTATCATCTCTTCGAGGATATCAACACACAGCATCTTTAGCGGATGCGTAGTAAGTCGTAAATCGGAGAAAAGTTGTCGCAAACCAATTGACTCTCCCGAGTGCTTTTGGAAATAATCCATCACGATATTGACAAGCTCTTTCTTCGTCATTCGTTTACCGGCTTTCTTATCTTTCTTTTTAGCCATATTCTATTCCTTTCTGATGTTTAATGGAGGTTAGTTTAATAATACAAAGTAAACAAATAAAACCTTTTCTTCGTTCAATAGACGTTTATTATTTTGCCATGTAGCATCTTGTTAATATATGTTACATATCAAAAAGTAAAAAGACAAACAGATCTTTCAGGTTGTTATATGTAAATATTGTTAATTTACCCCAGACAGTTTTCAGGGTGTTTGTATGATTAAATTATTGAAATTATTATGATGACATTTTTTATTATTTGGGGAGTGATTACACTTTGCATTATAGCTATTCTTTTTTCGGCCATTAATAAATACAGAAATAAATCGGCCGAAGTCTCCGGATTGGAAAACCGTATAAACGATCTGAACAAGTCGATCACAGCACTGATCAGAGACTCGGGTATCGATGTATATATGTATGATGAAAACGAGAAAGAACTCTACAAATTCATTGACGGTGACTATAAACCTGCTGGATTTGAGCTGGAAGATATAGAGAAAAAGATACATCCCGATGATCTGGATCATTACAACAAAGAATATTCCGATGTGATAAACAATGTCAGGGATACTGTTATATCGACTTTGCGCATCTATAATTCTGAAACGAAAACATTCGATACATTCGAACATATCATCAGTCCGATTAAGAGAAATGCACAAGGCATCGTCACCAGATACCTTTATACAAAACGTAATATAACGCAGTGTAAAGAAGATGATCTTAAGCAGAAATCGGCTATGCTCGATTTGCACCTGGCACTGAAAAGCGGCAATATGATGAAGTGGAAGTATAACATCAATTCCAGAACCAACATTCTTACAGATGCCAACGAGCAGGAGATTCTGTTTACAGAAGCCGATTACTTCTCGCTGTTCAAACCCGAAGATTACGATGTGTTTATGGAATTCATCCAAAACATGACAGAGAATCATACTTCAGAATTCACTGTGAATTTCAACATCAAACTTCCTGAGACCGATGAGTTTACTAATTTTACCGCCACCGGCGTATCGTGGGTCGAAGAAGATAATGAGATCTATATCCTCGGGGTATGGAAAAATATGGACGAGTTCAACAAACTTAATCAGGAACTATTACTTCTGCAAAGCAGAGTAGCGAATTACGATGAAGACGAGCCGCTGCTGCGCAAGTGCGATTGACAAGAATTCATCCCATTTGCCATGAATCCGGTTAAACATATTCCCGTTTCAAATGTTTATAAATCGTTATCACTTTTAAAATTATATTAAATCAAATCATTATGAATACATTGTTTATTGCCGGATCGATGATGCACTATTCTGTTTTTTCGGGCATCGGCTACGTTATTATTGGTATTTGCGCCATTATTATTGTTGCGCTTGCCGCACTATTGGCAGTTACGCTGAAAAAAGCCAGGAAGATTGATCAAAGAAACATTGAACTCGAAAGCAAGCTCGATGCCCTGAAGAAGGAAGTCGATGAGATTTGCTATAAAAAAGACGCCCAGCGCACGGCATAGAAAGCATATTTTGCGCGGTTCTGACTAATCTTTTATTTTGAACATCGTGCATAATAATCTACCTTTGCCGCATTATTTACAAAAGGGAAAGGTAGATGAAAAGGATCTTAATTACCGGAGCCAGCGGTTTTATCGGAAGTTTTATTGTAGAAGAAGCATTGAAGCGCGGGTATGATACCCGGGCAGGAATGCGTGCCTCAAGCAGCAAACGCTACTTGCAGGATAGTCGTGTGCAGTTTGCTGTACTCGATTTTGCGCATCCCGAAAAACTGAAAGAACAGCTGACTGCCCTGAAACAGGAGGTAGGAAAATTCGATTACATCGTGCATTGTGCCGGAGCCACCAAATGTCGCAACAAGGAGGAATTCGACCGTACGAATTTCCATCAGACGCAACATTTTGCCGATGCGCTGATTGCACTGGACATGGTGCCCGACCAGTTTATCTACATCAGCACGTTGAGCGTTTTCGGTCCTATACGCGAAGCCGATTATTCGCCTATCCGCGAGAACGATACGCCTGCGCCCAATACGGCCTATGGCCTGAGCAAACTGAAATCTGAACAGTATCTGCAACAACTTCCCGACTTCCCTTATGTGATTCTGCGACCTACCGGAGTGTACGGGCCGCGCGAAGCCGATTATTTCCTGATGGCGAAATCTATCAGCAATCATATCGATTTCTCGGTGGGCTATAGACGCCAGGATCTGACGTTTGTCTATGTCAGAGATGTGGTGCAGGCCATTTTTGCGGCTATTGACAGCGGAGTGAAGCAACGTGCCTACTTTCTTTCGGACGGAAACGTATATAGCAGTCGCGCTTTTTCGGATTTAATCCAGAAAGAACTCAATAAATCATTCGTTATTCGTCTTAAAAGTCCTTTAGTAATACTTAAAGTCGTATCTTTGCTTGCCGAATTTGCGGCCGGACTGGCCGGTAAAAGCAGCACGCTGAATTCGGATAAATATAAAATAATGAAACAAAGGAACTGGCAATGCGATATTGCTCCGGCTCGTGAGGAGTTGGGGTATATACCCGAATATGACTTAGAGAAGGGTGTTAAAGAGACCATTGACTGGTACAAGAAAGAAGGATGGCTATAGATTTATTTAAACGTGTAGAGACGCACAAAGGACTATTTGCAGTAGAGAAGATATCGCTTGTTTACAATCTGATAACTACTCTGCTGATACTTTTTATGTACGACCGTATGGATCACCCGGGCAATATGCTGATTGACCGCGCCATCATTGCGGGCGTTACTTTCCTGCTGATGTATCTCTATCGGCTGGCGCCCAGCAAATTCTCGGCCTTTGTCCGCATCGTTGTCCAAATGGGTCTGCTTTCCTACTGGTACCCCGATACTTACGAGTTTAACCGCTTCTTTCCCAACCTCGACCACCTGTTTGCCCATGCTGAACAATGGGTGTTTAGTTCGCAGCCTGCCTTGAATTTTTGCGAAGTGATGCCTTACTGGTGGGCCAGCGAAGCCTTTAATATGGGCTACTTTGCCTATTATCCCATGATTTTCCTGGTGTGTATGTTTGTTTTCATACGCAATTTCGATCAGTTCGAAAAGATCACTTTCATCGTGGTCAACTGCTTTTTCATGTTCTACCTCATCTATATTTTCGTACCCGTTGCCGGACCGCAGTTCTACTTTCCGGCCATCGGCATGGAGAATGCAGAGCAGGGAATTTTCTTCTCCATAGGCGATTATTTTAATCACAATCAGGAACTTCTGCCCGGACCTGGTTATACCGAAGGGTTTTTCTATAATCTGGTAGAAGGCTCTCAGCAGGTAGGCGAACGCCCTACCGCCGCTTTTCCAAGCTCGCATGTAGGTATCTCTACCGTGCTGATGATTATTGCAATCCGACAGAACAAATATCTATTTATTTGTTTGTTTCCGTTTTACTTTCTCCTTTGTTGCGCTACTGTATACATACAGGCGCACTATCTGATAGACGCCCTTGCCGGATTTGTAGCTGCCTTCATTCTTTATCTTGTATCTCTGAAGATGTACGACTGGTGGTTCGCTAAACCAATGATTCTCTACAATGTAGAGCCCGAATAACAGCCAGCTATCGCTGGTTTGTCAGGAAGCTATCGCCCGCCAGTCAGCAAGCTATTGCCGGCAAGCGGAGAAGCTATCACTGATCAGCACATCAAAAACATTTATTAAACGCCTTATTCTTAAAGAGTTAGATTTAATCACAACAATAATTGATTTG
>CAMTOS010000094.1 GCA_947074195.1 uncultured Bacteroides sp. | reverse complement strand
CGAGATAATGAGCGGTGACTGGAGTTCAGACGTGTGCTCTTCCGATCTCAACAAATTGCCAATGGTTTGGCAAGACGTTGCCAATGGGTTGGCAAAATGTTGCCAAAGGTTTGGCAATAATCAGGCTAAACGAGGTAAATTTCCGGGAGATACAAAGCAGAAAACTCCGCTTGCGCAATATGATTATTGAGCAAACGGAGTTTTATAAATTGATATCAACCAGTTCAGAGGATAGACTTCAACTCTTGTAAGTCTTGTATAAGATAAGTGGGCTGAAAAGGAAGTGAGGCGGTGCTTTTGCCTGCACTGTAGTAGGCCTGATGTATGCCCACATTGCGGGCACCTTCAATATCGGCACTCCAGCTGTCGCCAATCATCAGTGTATCTTTTATTTCTGACTGGGTGGCCGATAAGGCAAAATGAAATATCTCTTTGGCAGGTTTATGCAAACCGAGGTCTTCGGAAAGCACGATTCGTTTAAAATAATGATCTATTCCGGCGGACTTCATCTTTTGGGTTTGCAGTTCGCGGAAACCATTGGAGAGGATATACATATTATATTTAGGCGAAAGGTAATCGAGCACTTCAATGGCATTGGGCATCAATTCATCTTTCAAAGGTATACGCCTAAAGAAGTCATCAGAGTAAACACGGGCCAACTCATCGTCTGCCGCACCAACTGCTGCAAGCGGATAGAGAAATCGCTGACGGTTAAGTTCGTCTTTGGTGATTTGCCCGGCGCCATACTCTATCCACAATTCTGTATTGCGCTTTTCATATAAAGCATAATACTGTTCGAACGAATCGAAAAAACGGTCGAGACCATGCGCATAATAGACCTCCTTAAACGTATTGCGGGCATTCGTTGAGAATGCCCACAATGTATCGTCTAAATCAAAAAAAAGATTTTTGTATCGTTTCATTTATCTTACCTGGATAACCAAATAGCGTGATACACTCCAGAACTCTGCTGGTCTTAAAATTTTCAGTGTCAACTGATTTTTGTCGTCTTTGATAAACTCGTAAGAACCTGCAGGATGTGTAGTCAGCAATTCGGCACGTTTAGAATACAGATTGATTTCTGTTGTTACACGGGTATCAATCTGAGTGAAATAATTTTTATTGAAATCGGCATCGCGAAGGACATCGCCTTTCGAAAGTATTTTCTGATCTTTCAATTCAGCTTTTGTACCAAATACAAACCAGGCAGTATTCATGGCTTTTTCCTGCAAAGCCAGCGCTTGTGCCTTCTGCTCGTTTTCAGTAGCCAACGCTTCTTTATCGGCAGTCAGCCCGCTTACCGCATAGTCAAGTTCCTGAATGCGGATATTTTTCTGTGCCAGTTCTTCTGTCAGCTCATCAATACGACGCTGCTTTGCCAGAAGTTCACGGGTAAGAGATTCTACCGCTTTCTTTAACTGTGCAGAGTTGGCGTTGCTGTTCTTCAGTTGCGTCTGAAGTTTTTCAATCTGCTGCTTATTTTCTTCCATCTGACGCATAATGAATTCCATGTCAGATGTAATTTGCTCACGTGTTGTAATAACACCATTTTCGCCTACACTGCCACGCTGTAAATCTACACGTCCTGCTGCTTCGTTGATTTGGGCAAATCCATCCTGAATGATGTTGAAAGTACCCATAATCTCATCTAATTCCTGATTACGTTCATTAAGGGCGGTGCGAAGTGAATCATTTTCTGACTCGAGTTCTTTTCTGCCTGAATTGGCACAGGAAGCGAACAAAGCTGCAATACAAACTAATAATGCTAATTTCTTCATACGAATGTTTTATTAAATTATTAAATAGATTAATTACTTGCCATTTCCCTCTACAATAACCACTATTTCTCCACGTGGTTCGGTTTCGGTGAAATGTTTTAGGACTTCTTCTATAGTGCCGCGCACTGTTTGTTCGTGTAGTTTAGATATTTCGCGTGAAACAGAGATTTGACGGTCGTTGCCGAAATATTCGGCGAATTGTGTGAGCGTCTTTACAAGACGGTACGGAGATTCATAGAAGATCATGGTTCTTGGTTCTTCGGCGAGTTGCTTCAGACGGGTTTGGCGTCCTTTTTTCTGAGGAAGGAATCCTTCGAAGCTAAAGCGTTCGTTGGGCAATCCCGATGCGACCAGTGCAGGTACAAAAGCAGTAGCACCGGGCAGACATTCTACTTCGATATTGTTTCGTACGCACTCACGTACAATCAAAAAGCCGGGATCGGAGATGGCTGGTGTGCCGGCATCAGAGATCAATGCTACCGTTTCGCCGCCTTTTATGCGGTCGGTAATATGGGCAACGGTTTTATGCTCATTGAATTTATGATGCGACTGCATCGAATTCTTTATTTCGAAATGCTTTAAGAGGATGCCCGAAGTACGAGTGTCTTCGGCAAGAATAAGGTTGGCTTCTTTAAGTATGCGGATAGCCCTAAAGGTCATATCCTCGAGATTTCCTACTGGCGTAGGTACGACATATAATTTTCCTGCCATAATAAATATAGGTATTATACCACCGGGTAATATTGTTTAAGTATAAACAGACAGTAGAGCAAAGTTTCATCCTCTTCGTCTGCACCGATCTGAGATTTCAGCCAGGCTTCGGCCTCAGCAAAAGTAGAGCAGGAAGAGAATCCATCCCACATTAGGTTCAGGCGATCTGTATCTCCATCGAACCACTCGCGGGCAAACCGGAACGTATCGTTCAGGCTTAGTGGCACAGATATCGGCTCTGTGCTTTCAACCTCATCTGCAGGTTCATCTTCCACCTGAAGTGTTTCGCAAACTACTTCTTCTTTAATTTCTTCTGCAATCAGCTCGGCAGGTTCAATCACAACCGCAGCGATTTCGCTTTCTTCTTCGTGACAAACGACAGAAGCAACACATGCTGACAATTGTGCCAGATCGGATTGCAACTGCTCAATATTTCTTTTCAGCAAAGATTGCAATTCTGCATCGGGTTGTTGCTGAAAGCTGTCGATCAAACATTTCAGCTGGCGTTTATCCAACTCTATCGACTCCCAAATGGTCTGAATATTCATCGTTAAAAAACTAACTATATGTCGCAAAAATAGAAATAAATAATGGAAAAACGAGTTTAAGCCCGGAAAACTCTCTATTTTTGCATATCAATATCTAATAGATTTTATAAATATGGTAGTATTTTCAGAAGATCACTTGAAAGAAACACACAGAAGAGGTAGAATAGAAGTAATTTGCGGTTCAATGTTTTCGGGCAAAACCGAAGAGTTGATACGACGATTAAAACGTGCGAAATTTGCCCGCCAGCGCGTGGAGATTTTTAAGCCCGCCATAGATACCCGCTACTCTGAGGCCGAAGTGGTGACGCACGAAGGACAGGCCATTGCCTCTACTCCTATCGATTCATCGGCAAGTATTCTTCTTTTCACTTCAGAAATAGACGTTGTCGGTATCGATGAAGCTCAATTCTTTGATAGTGGCCTGGTAGACGTCTGCAATCAGCTGGCCAATGATGGTGTACGTGTAATCATTGCCGGTTTGGATATGGACTTCCGTGGAAACCCTTTCGGACCTATGCCTGCACTTTGTGCCATTGCGGATGAGGTATCGAAAGTACATGCCATTTGCGTGAAATGCGGACAGCTGGCCTCTTTCTCTCACCGTACGGTAAAAAATGACAAACAGGTGATGCTTGGCGAAACGGCCGAATATGAGCCGCTGTGCCGTGAATGTTACCAGAAGGCCGTGAAAAAAGATGTAGAATAAAACCACATAAAACTAAATCAATATGGAAAGGAAGAAGATTACTTTCGACCGCTTTATACGGGGTGTAATTATATGTATCATTTTTATTGGTATGCTGATGCTCACCGAACGACTGAGCGGCGTGTTGCTTCCTTTCTTTATTGCCTGGCTTATCGCCTACATGATTTATCCGCTGGTTAAGTTTTTCCAGTATAAGGCTAAAATGAAAAACAGGGTGATTTCCATCTTTTGCGCTCTTCTTTTGATTACTGCCGTGGGCGTGGGCTTTTTCTTTCTGATTGTTCCTCCGATGATAAATGAGTTTGCCCGGGTAAATCAACTGCTGTTTACTTATCTGACCAACGGACTAAATCACTCGGAACAGATTCCCCGAACATTGTCTGAATTTATTCTGGATAATCTTGATATTCATGCCATAGAGAGTTTCTTCAATGAGAATACGATTATTGATGCACTAAAAAATGCTCTTCCCAAGGTATGGACAATTCTTTCGGAGTCGGTGAGTTTTCTGTTTAGCATTCTGGCTTCATTTATCATCTTATTATATGTAGTATTTATTTTACTGGATTATGAGCAACTGGCTGAGGGCTGGGTGACTATGCTTCCGGTGAAATACCGCCGCTTTGCAACAGGAGTGATCAGCGATTTGCAAAACGGCATGAACAGATATTTCCGCGGACAGGCCTTTGTTGCCTTTTGCGTAGGTATTCTTTTCTGCATCGGCTTCCTCATTATCGATTTCCCGATGGCTATTGGCCTGGGCATCCTCATTGGTGCACTAAACCTGGTCCCTTATCTGCAAATCATCGGATTTATTCCTACCATTATGCTGGCTATTCTGAAAGCAGCAGATACAGGGGAGAATTTCTGGATCATTATACTATGTGCCACAATCGTGTTTATTGTTGTGCAGATTATTCAGGATACCGTTATAGTTCCGCGTGTAATGGGAAAGATAACCGGTCTGAATCCTGCCATTATTCTTCTTTCACTATCGATATGGGGATCTTTAATGGGAATTATAGGGATGATTATTGCTCTTCCGCTTACAACTTTGATGCTTTCTTACTATCAACGCTTCATTATACAAAAAGAAAAGATTATAGATGACAATTTTTATACTGCTGATAATGAGGAGAATGAGAAATAATTTGAAAATTTATTGGTAAAAGACTTGCAAGTATAGAAAAAGTCGCTACCTTTGCACCCGCAATCAGGAAATAACTGATACGCAAACAACGGACGATTCGCTAGCTCAGCAGGTAGAGCACAACACTTTTAATGTTGGGGTCCTGGGTTCGAGCCCCAGGCGGATCACCAAAAAAGAAAAAGCTTCTGAGAAATCAGGAGCTTTTTTTGTATCAGCCTGTTTCGTTATTAAAGGTGTTTTAATGCAACGGTAAAGCAACTACCCTTTCCTACTTCCGATTCTACTTTGATCTCGCCGTTGTGCATAGTCATAATCTTATCTACCAGCGCTAAACCAATTCCATTTCCGGAAGTGTAGGTTTTGTTACTTCCTCTATAAAACGGATCGAAGAGTGATGGAATCTCTTCGGCAGGTATGCCGATGCCGTTATCGCTGAAAGATACGACGATATCTTCATCAGTTACTATAACTTCAATTCGTGATGTCTTGTTTTCGGAAAACTTACATCCATTTTCTATCAGGTTTACGAATGCTGTTAGCAACAAGTATTCATTGCCTTGTATGGTCATGAGTGTATCATCATCATTTTCATTATCAATAAAGAGGTCGATCTTATACGCAGGATTGGCTTTAGTGATGACGGCGTAGGCTTCCATCAGAATCTCATCGATTCGAATGGGCGATATGGTGATCTGATTGACATTATAACTGGCTTTGGCAAGATTCAGTAATCCCATTGAAAGATGTTCTATCTTACGGGCATCGTTCAATGCATTTTCGATCACTGCCTTGTAGTCTTCCACATCTCTCTCTTTACGCAAGGATAGTTCGAGTTCAGCGATTAATGCGGCCAGAGGCGTACGCAGTTCGTGCGAGATATGACTGACAAACATCTTTTGCGAATCGAATGATTTCTCTAAACGATTCAGGGTGTGATTAAAGGTAGTTGCCAGCTCGCCTATTTCATCGTTATTGGCATCTACTTCTACCCGCTTGCTAAGATTAGAGGCGGTGATACTCTCCACTTGTCTGACGATTTGCGAAACAGGCTTTAAGGCGCTTTTGGCCATAAAATAGCCGATGAGAAAAAGGACGGCAAAAGAGAAGATCCAAAGCAGCAGTAGCTGAATATTGAGAATACGTAACATGTCATAACCATCCTGCGGGAATAGCGTTTCTTCGAGGATGATAAAAAGGACAATGACAAGGATGGTCGATACAAACAGGTAGCGAAGGGTAAGCTTAGTCCGTATTTTCATGTTTACTGGTAAAGATAAAACCCATACCCGGTTTGGTATGAATTAGTTTAGAACTGAATTGTTTCTCTATTTTCTTACGAAGATAGTTGATGTAGACATCGATAAAGTTAGTACCTGTATCGAAGTGAGTATCCCACACCTTCATGGCGATTTCGCTGCGGGAGATAACACGATCGGGATTCTGTACAAAGAAGAGCAGCAGCTTATACTCTTTAGGAGTGAGCGATATGCTGATACCGTTTCTTTCGACGGCTTTAGTATGCAGGTTAATGGTAATATCGGCATACGTCAGTTCGTCTGATTCGACAGCTGACGGCAGATCGCTTTTTCGTTTCAAAAGCACCTGAATACGTGCTTCGAGTTCACGGAAATCGAACGGTTTTACCATATAGTCATCGGCACCGGCATTAAAGGCAACAAGCTTATCGTCGGTCGTACCCAGTGCGGTGAGCATCAGTATGGGAATGCGTGAGTTCTTTTCACGTATTTGCTGGCAGAGTTCAAAACCGTTGCCATCGGGAAGTATCACATCTGATATGATAATATCGAAATGAATCTCGTCCAGCAAGTATTTCGCAGTAGCGATATCCGCAGCGGTATAAACGGTATGTCCCGACTCGTCTAACCCGCGTTTTATCAGCGTTGCTACGCGTATTTCATCTTCTATTACAAGGATATTTGCCATATCACAAAATTAGCGATATTCCCTGAACCTTAATGCGTTCTAATGATTTTCTAATGTTTTTATAATTACTCTCTAATCTGATATCGTCTGACTTCCCGCTAATTTTGTCTGAAAAAGAAAAAGACATGACCAGATATAGCGTTTTCATACTTATCTATTTATTATCCTTTTTAAATGCACAGGCACAGAACCGGGAGGTTGAACTCAGCGAAAGTCAGATTGAGGAGCTTTTTATGGCCAATAATCTGGAACTACTTGCCGAAAAGTTTAATATTACCATAGCCGATGCTGCAGTTATTCAGGCTAAATTGTGGGAGAACCCGACATTTAGCATAAACGACCTGAATTTCTGGAGTTCGGCGTCTAAACGCGATGGCGAAACTATACCTCCACTGTTTGGCTCGTTTGGGAAAAACACCCAGTTTTCTGTGGAATTAAGTCAAATAGTTAGTCTTTCCCGAAAACGGGCCAAATTAGTGAAGGCTGAGAAAGTATCGCGCGAGATGGCAATGATGCAGTTTGAGCAAGTGTTACGTGCCCTAAAACTGGAACTAAGACAAATCACGGGGAATCTGTCTTGCCTGCAATCTTCTTTCGAATTGCTATCTGCACAGAAATCGGTGATGACGGAGATTATTGTTGCCTGCGAAAAACAGCACGAGAAGGGTTTTCTTTCGGCTGCTGAACTGGTGCGCATTAAACTGGCTTTATTCGAGCTCGAAACGGAAAGCAATGAGTTGCAGATAGAGCTTAATGCAGCGCAGCGGGAATTAAAAAACTTATTATCGTGCAGCGATTCACTTTATATACGTGTTGCAGGCGAAGAGTATTCTTTACCACAACCCGATCAAATCAATCTGATTGAACTGATAAATCTGGCAAGCGACAATCGCATGGAACTGATTCTGGCTCGTCTTGAAACGAATTATCAGCAACGTAATATGAGTTATGAAAAGGCAGTCAGAGTGCCCGATCTGAACCTGAGTGTTGGCTATGACCGCCGTGGTGGTGTGTGGCCCAGCTTTGTGGGTATAGGTTTGGGAATAGACATTCCGGTGTTTAACCGTAACCAGGGTGCAGTAAAGGCAGCAAAGGCGGCTGTACAACAGAGCGAGGTCCTTGCCCGGCAACAGGAAATTGAAGTTGGGAATGAGGTAACAGAGGCTTATATGAATTACACACAACTCTATCAGTTTAATGAGAACAATCTGAAGAACATGGAGAGTTTCAATCTCACTGAATTATCTGAGGCGTACAATAAGAATCTGATGAACCGAAACATCTCGCTGATGGAGTATATGGATTTCATGGAAACTTGCATGAATATCCGCCGGATTGAGCTGAATAGCCGCAGAGATTTATTGCTTCAGTGGGAAGAATTAAAATATGCAGTAGGAACCGATAAAATAACAGTAGAATGAAAAACAAAAATATAATATGGTGTATTGGCATCATTCTCTTTGCCTCTTGTACAAAAAGTGATATCAAAGAAGAGAACCCGAATAAGGGAATAAATAAAGATTTTGAAAGTAAGATTACTTTGATATCACCCGTACAGGAGAACCCTGTTAAGGAAATCAGTTTCACGGGTAAGGTAGAAACTGATCCCGATCTGACTACGGCTTACATTCCGCAAATGAATGGTATTATTGAACGTAGCTATTTTTCACTGGGCGATAAAGTTTCCAAAGGACAGGCTTTATTAGATATCCGCTCTACTGAGCTTAGCGCTTTGCAGGCTGAATTAACTTCTCTTGAAGCGGAGCTTAAAAGCCTTGAACGCGAACTGATCAGTGCAAAGGAGCTTTACAGTGACCGTCTGCTTTCTGAAAGCGAATATTTGCAGAAGGAAGCGGAAGTCCGTCAGGCGAAAGCGGCACTGGATAAGGCGCAGGCCGATATTGCTGTTTATGGTAAAAGCAAGGCAAACGGGGTGTTTACTGTCACTGCACCCATTAGTGGCTATATCATTACTAAAAGAGGAACAGCTGCGGGAAGTATGTTTAGCGAGGGCGAAGAGCTTTTCTCTATTGCCGATCTTAGCCAGGTGTGGGTTATTGCTAATGTTTATGCCGGAAATCTGCAATTCGTTAAAGAAGGGATTGAAGCCGATATTACATCAATCTCCTATCCGGATGAAGTTTTTACCGGCAAAGTGGATGCCATTTCGCAGGTGTTCGACCCTGAAGATAAGACATTGAAGGCCCGCATTGCATTATCCAACAAAGAGATGAAGCTAAAACCTGAAATGCCGGTAATGGTGAATCTTCGCAGTCAGTATAATGACCTGTTATTGTCGGTGCCTTCTGATGCCATTATCTTCGACAAAAATCGCCATTTTGCAGTGGTGCGTAAGGGGGATGATTTTATGATTAAGGAAGTAACCATGGCAGGGCATCATGGCAGTAAAACTTATATCCGTTCGGGGTTATCTCCCGAAGATGTGGTGGTTGGCAAGAACCAGCTGCTGATTTACAATGAACTTAGTCAGGCAATGCTCTAAACACGAATAAAAAGAGAAACTATCATGCATAAATTTATCGAGAGGATTATCGGTTTTTCGCTTCATAACCATGTACTTGTCCTCTTTCTGACCGGAATATTGCTCGTGGCAGGTATTGTCTGCTACAAAAACACGCCTATAGAGGCTTATCCCGATGTAACGAACACCAGCGTTAAGATCATTACACAATGGTCGGGACGCAGTGCGGAGGAAGTGGAGAAGTTTGTTACCCTGCCCATCATGCAGCAACTGAATACTATTCCCCGTAAAACGGATGTACGCTCTGTATCATTGTTTGGATTGTCGGTGGTTACTGTACTATTCGAAGATGGTGTAGATGATTTCTATGCGCAGCAATATTCATCGAACCGCATGCAGGGACTGGAACTGCCCGATGGAGCCGATTTATCGATTGAACCACCCAGTGGAGCGACGGGGGAGATTTTCCGTTATTATCTGAAGAGTGATTTGCCCATCCGCGAAGTGGCTGCCATCAATGAATGGGTGGTAGAGCGCGAACTGTTGTCTGTACCGGGTATTGCCACCATTGCGACTTTCGGTGGTGAAGAGAAGATTTTCGAAATCAGCGTGAATCCGGTGGAGTTGAATAACTATGATATTTCGCCATTAGAGGTTTACGAAGCGGTATCGCGCAGCAATGTTAATGTGGGCGGAGATGTGATACAGAAAGGCAGTCAGGCATACGTGGTACGTGGTGTCGGTCTTCTCGAGAGTGTGGAAGATATCGAAAACCTGCTGATTACCGTAAAAGGGAACTCGCCTATCCGCGTTCGCGATGTGGCTTCGGTGAGTATTTCATCTAAACCACGCCAGGGTCAGGTGGGATTAAATGATGAGGAAGATATTGTTCAGGGAATCGTTATCATGCTTCGCGGACAGAATCCGGGAGAGGTGATTGAGAACCTGAAAATTAAAATAGATGAGCTGAATGAGCATATTCTGCCGGATGATGTGGAGATCGTTCCTTTTATGGATCGTACCAAACTGGTAGATGCAACTGTACATACGGTATTAAAGAATATGGCAGAAGGAATTTGCCTGGTGGCAATTATAGTCTTTCTATTTTTGTTTAATTGGCGCACAACTCTGATTGTTGCTTCGGTTATTCCTCTGTCTTTTCTTTTTGCCATTATCATGTTGCGTATTCAGGGCCTGCCCGCAAACCTTATTTCGATGGGGGCGCTCGATTTTGGGTTGTTGCTCGAGGGGACGCTCGTTATAGTCGAGGTAGTGTATGTGGCTCTGCTTGCGAAATCGGATCAGATGGGGGCACGCTATTCTTCGCTTGCTCGTGGTGGTATCATCAAGAAGAGTGCTGCATCGGTAGCATCGCATATCTTCTTTGCGCAGATCATTCTGATTGTGGCGCTGATTCCTATCTTCTCTTTCCAGAAAGTGGAGGGAAAGATGTTTTCGCCGCTGGCATTTACACTGGGCTATGCGTTAGTAGGCTCATTGTTGTTGTCGCTGACTTATGTACCGGTGATGTGCAAAATATTACTGAATAAGCCGTTAAAACATAAAGAGATTAAACTCACCACCTGGCTGATCGGGTTATTGCATAGTGCATATCGACTGGCCTCACGTCACAGAATTACTACTTTGGTGAGTTTTGTTATTCTGCTTTGTGTTTGTGGCATCCGTTTCTTCTTTTGGGGAACAGAATTTATTCCGCAGATGAATGAAGGTGCTATCTATATACGTGCAACTCTGCCCAACAGTATTAATCTTGATGAATCTGTGCGGTTGACCAAAGAGATGAAAACGATGCTTCGCGAATATGATGAAGTTGAGTTCATCCTTACTCAAACGGGCAGACCGAATGATGGTACAGATGCCACCGGCTTTTTCAACATTGAGTTCCACATTGAACTGAAACCGGAGAGTGAATGGAAGCGTAAAGTCGCTAAGGATGATTTGATTGCCGAAATGCAGGAGACACTGAATATCTATCCGGGTATTATTTTTTCGTTTAGCCAGCCTATTCAGGATAATGTAGAGGAATATGTGGCGGGGGTAAAGAGCTCTTTGGTGATTAAGATTTTTGGGAATGATTTGCATAAACTCGAGGCGATGGCCGATGAGACCGCAGATGCGATTAGTCAGATTGAAGGTATAGTAGATGTGAATGTTTTCCGCAGCATCGGTTTGCCTGAACTCCAGATTAAGTTGCAGGAGAAGTTAATGGCCAACTATGCTGTATCGATGGAGGATGCGCAGGCTGTTATCGAAATGGCGATCGGTGGTAAAGCGGCAACCTCTTTTTATGAAAATGAGAGGACTTTTGATATCGTACTTCGCTATCAGGAAGAGTTTAGAAATGACGAAGAGAAGATTGGCGAGATTCTTATCCCGACAATGGATGAAAAGCATGTGCCACTGAAAGAGATTGCGGAGATTAGTTTTGTTACCGGACCGGCTTTTATTTACCGCGAAGGCAGCAGCAGGTATGTGGGTGTGGGTTTTAGCATTCGCAACCGCGACTTAGGTTCTGCCATTGCCGAAGCGCAGCAGGTGGTCGATAATACGTTGACACTGGAAAAAGGGAATAAAGTGGTCTGGAGTGGAGAGTTCGAAAGCCAGCAGCGTGCCACTAAGCGACTGGCGGTTATTGTGCCGGGTGTGCTTTGTCTGATCTTGTGCCTGCTCTATACCAACTTCGGAACGGTAAAAGATACATTGATTGCGGCAGCTACAATGCCATTTGCATTTATTGGTGGCTTTATCTCACTTTGGATAACGAATACTACTTTTGGCATATCGGCAGGCATCGGATTTATCATCCTTTTCGGTATTGTATCGATAGATAGTATTCTGCTGATCTCAAATATGAAGCATATTCTTCGCGAGACACACAATCTCCGCGAAGCAATAGATAAAGCAGTGAAACAGCGACTCCGTCCTGTGCTGATGATTGCGTTAATGGGTTCTATGGGTTTGTTGCCAGCAGCGCTATCAAACAGCATGGGTTCGGAAATCCAGAAGCCGTTGGCCATTATGATTGTAGGTGGTATTGTTATTTGTATGCTTTTATCATTTACGGTTACACCGCAACTTTTCTACATGATGTATCGCAGAAGCGTGAATTCCTGATAAACTTCTGCGATACATTAAAACATATTCTTTATATAACATGTAATTTATACAATAAAAAACCCAATATAAACATACAGATTAAAAGAGCCTCTATTGCACAAACTTTTTTAAAACTCTGTTTCTTTATTAATTTTCTTTCTATATAAAGTAGTGGAGAATATAATGTCAGCACAAATAAAGACCATATTAATAGCTCATTAATCCCTCCCGGAGTTAACAGTTTATAGATAGCATGATATATAATCGTCATTAATGATAATAACAAAAAAGGTGTTAAAGTAATTGACTTCATAAATCTTATTTTTAAAAGCACGGGGTAAAAAACGCAGTATACCCAAATATAAATATTTGTACTATTATTAGTATTATTAGTTCTATTATGATAAAGATCCAATAATGTCCAAATTTTCTCAATAAATATTGCTCCAAAAGGAGAAGCAAAA
>CAMTOS010000093.1 GCA_947074195.1 uncultured Bacteroides sp. | reverse complement strand
GGATTATTTTCATCCACATTTATAGCAGATAATTGAGAAGAATAATCAAAAGCAATCATTGAGATAGTGTTGATCGTAGATGGTAAAGATACAGACAACAGATCCGGACAATTAGAGAAAGCAAATTTATGTATACCTGTCACAGTATAAATGACACCATCCTGTTCAATCGTTTCGGGTACAACAACATGTCCTGCATAATCGTTATTCATAATCATCGCGACACCATCACCCCAAATTATAAAAGAGAAATTCGTATCACCACTTTTAGTTTCAATAACAATGCTATTATCCATATCAATTGATATTGGCGATGCATCTCTAAAGTTTTTATTCGCATCAAGACGCGCTAGTTCAGGAGACATTTCAACCTCATCAGGAATATTTAATTCTGATAAGATATTCTGTGCATTAAGGAAGAAAGAAAATAATGCAAGATAAATTAGAAGTAGACATTTTTTCATAAGGCATACGAGGTTAACAGGTTAATAAACATTACGACTGAAAATATAGTCATTCTACAAAAATAATCTATCCAAACATTAAAACCAACCCCATATCTACTGATAATCAATCAAATGGCTTATTATCAAGTCATGCGGTCGAAAATAACAGTTAAGTTGCAAATATTATTTTTCAGGAAGAAACAATGTTTTATTAGAATATACAATCGTATTATAACAGAGATATGGTGGCAGTTTATTTATCTCCAATTCCTTTGCAAACATGAAAACACACATATCCTGAGCAGATAAGTTATACAACATTCATAAAAGAAATAAGGCTATCCGAACATTTTATAGCCAGATAGCCTCTTCTTGTATCATAGAATTATTTATTCACAGTTTTCTCAGTTGTGACACTGCCATCAGAAAACGTTTTACGAATAATGTTAACACCATGTTTTGGATGTTTTAATATAACTCCATTAGTATTAATATATTCTTCTTTTATTATTTCAAGATCGTTGTTCAAATCTTTGATTGATGTATCGCCACCTGAAGACGAAGCATAACCATGGATAGTTAAATGGCTTAGACAAATAGTTTTTCCTGCAGATTTACTTGTATACCATGGATAAACACGAATATAAAGTGATTGTCCGGATTGAAGCGAAACCACAGGACGGGCACTAACTTCATACATTTTATTTGAAACCATTGTTGCAGAAAGATTTGTTCCATCGGCTGCTGAGATAACTGTATTTATATCATCATCTACTCCATAATATATACGACAACGCATACCATTACCTCCTGCTCCACAAACATAAAATCCAATAGAATCAATATTCAGGATGGTATTTTCACTTGCAGATATTCCAAACTGAATATAACGCGTAGACACTTCATCGATTTCACCTCCGGGCCATTCACCACTCTCATTATCGATAAGATTACGCTGAGTAATTTCACCATTCTGATAAGGTGAATCTTCCGGCCAGCTTGTATTGGAATTTGGAGTTGCATAACGCTGAACAAGCATTTCGTTCCATGACTGGCTGATAGGCAATGCAGGACCTGTTAGTTCAAATTCAGCATTCGCAGTTAAAGGCCAGTTCAATATTACTTCAGTTCCCGAAGCCACTTCCACACAATTAGCCGTAACATTAATTGTTTTTGATTTTTCACCAGCTTCTACATTGATTTCTCCATGTAATATTCCAACATTAGAAAACTTATATTGCACAAAAACAGTTGCACATGTAAGGTTATTATCATCATAAGGAATGTCTAAAACCGATGAATATTGTCCATCTCTTGTTAGTGATAACTCCACACCATTAGTTGCAGTCAAAGTCACATTTCCACTCTTTTGCGGCATATCAAAAGCAGAAACTGTGATTGTCTTTGTAACAGTCTGACCGATATAGGCAGTTTCAAAGTCAAGAAATGCAGGATTAATTAATAAGTCGGCATCAGCTTGTATAGCATTGTCCAGAATTTGTTGATTTTTCATTTCCTGAGCACAAAGACGAGCAATTAATGTTGCCCCCAAAGCGCTTGGATGAGTACTGTCACTGGAAGTAAAAATTAAAGAAGTACAGTTACTCTGACCATAACTTTCATAAAGTGATTGAGTAATATTGGTCAAATCAATTAATGCCACAGATAATTCATTTGCTATTTCGATAGTTGAATTATGATAGCTATATGAAAGATCTGTAGAAGGCACAGAACCTTTAATCACTGAATTCGTATTCTCATCCCACATATCGAAATTATCGCCTAAATTATGACGCCCATTAAGACGTATAGTATTTCCTGTCCAGTAATTTCGACAAATAGGCGTCACCAATAAAGGAGTTGCACCGAGTTCACGAGTTTCATTTACATATTTACGTAAATACTCTTTATAAGTATTATAAGCAGTAGTTCCACGGTAATCAGTTGCTGCGGCCTCTTCAATTTTACCCGCCGCCATATAAAGCGCTTTTAGTTCATCGCCATCCATACCATTGCTTTTCTCATCATTATGGGCAAACTGAATAATCACATAATCGCCCGGTTTGATTTGATTTCTAACAGTTGCCCAGTAAGGTGATTCAAGATAAAAGCTTTTGCTACTTGCGCCACTCTTACCACGATTATTCACGATAACCTGCTCACTATTGAAGAATTGCTGAAACATTTGCCCCCAACCACGGATCTCACCCGTTTCAGATTGTTCGGCCATTGTAGAATCTCCGATTGTATGCAGAGTAACCTGAGCTTTAACATTCAGGATGACAGCTACCGCGAAGAATAAAATACATAGATTTCTTTTAATATTCATTTCTTTTTACTGTTTATTAATGATGATTCATTTACAATTTAAGAGATATACATTCAATCATTATTTACTATTAATAGATAGTATATTCGCAAACAATAAAAAAGATATTGATCTTTCATAGTATGCCATGATTATTGATAATGATTTCGACTGCAATATTATCAATATGTGCATTTATCTATAGGGTATTTTTATTCAAAAAAGGTGTTTTATCCTTTTCGGCAGTAACTAAAAAGCTTTTCTTATATTCATTTGGAGAGACACAAGTTAGCTTTTTAAAAGTTTTACTAAAAAATTTAGGGTCAGAAAATCCACATGCATACGCAACCTCCGTTATACTCATCTGCCCGGTTTCAAGCAGTTGCATGGCCCTTTTTATGCGCGTTTCACGAATAAAATCCACAGGAGTGACTCCAAGTAATTCTTTTATTTTTGTGTAAAAATTGGTTCGCCCCATAGCCATTTCAGATGAAAGTTCATCAACTGTAAACTCGCTGTTCGAAATATTACTCTCGACAATAAATAACAAGCGCTCTAAAAATATTTTCTCACCTGATTCTATTTCAGGACGCACTGGATTAAGCGTTGCTGATAGTCTTTTTTGCCGTGCTTCATGGAGAGCTTTTCTATAATCAGATATCAATAATTTGATTCTTAAAATTATAATCCTCATAAGCCAGAGTATGATAGAGATCAGCAGAATATATAAGATTTTAGCCCAAATAGTTTCATGAAATACAGCAGGAACATCAATATGAATTGTGCGAAAACTGTCATTCCATATTCCATTCGAATTAGTAGCTTTAATTTTCAAATTGTATTGTCCGGGAGAGATATTATTAAAATTAATGGAATTTGACGAACCAAGATAGTTCCAGTCTTCATCAATTCCCTCCATGAAAACGGCATATTCTGGTTTACTCTTTGAATTATAGTTTATTGCAGCAAAAGAAATTGTAAAATTTCGTTCATTTTTCTCGAGTACAACAGATTCTATTGCATCAGGATTAATAGTCAAATCACGGTTTTTTATATTGAATGCTTTTATAATCACCGGAGACTCATAGTTATTCACCTCAATTTCCCCGGTATTCAAAGCAATTAAACCTTTATTGGAAGGTATATATAACAGCCCATCATGAAAAATCATATCACTTTCTGTAAGTCTTGTCCGCATCCCAAAAATATCGCTTTGAAAATTGACAAATTGATTTGTTTTAATGTCAAAAAATGAAATAGCGGACTCATAACTAACCCATATTACAGAATCACTTACCTGTAAAGCAGACAATCCAGTTTCTGATGGAGCACCCTTATTTATGCCATACAGGTTAAAAGAAATATTATCACAAAGAAGATTATCGTTAGAAAACTGATTTAAACCACCATTATATGTTATAGCATAACATACACTATCTTTTGCCATTAAACTAATGATATTATTATCACTAATACTATGCATATCGCCTGGTGTACGCGTATTAGAAAAGAAATAAATATCATCTGATGCATGATTTTTTGTCGAAAATGTTATCAACCCATTTGTCGTTGCTGCACCCATAATGTCAGAAGAGAGCATCTTAAGATTACGTACTCTGCGATTTACGACAGGATATGATTTAAGATCATTGTTATAATTTATAAACCGGACATTATCATTTTCGTCATAATCCACAAGATTAATTCCACCGCCAAACGTTGCAATCCATATCCGGTTGTTTTGATCGGCACAAATTGAATAAACACTATTATTACTCAAAGAAAAAGTATCGGCAGAAGAATGACGATAATTAATAACCTGATACCGGGAAGATTCCTTTTTTAGAAAATAGATACCATGATCCTTTGTACCAAGCCATATATTGTTATTCTTATCTGTAAAAATACTATATATATTTGCACAGAAAGAAGTTTTATAATTTACAAAATCACCATTCCGGTTTAGATATCTGAGTGTATGATCATCGTGGAGCACTGATAAACAACCCTCTTTTGAAGCGATCCATATGTTATTATCATTATCCTTATGTAAAGTGCAAATTTCTTCATCAGGCATAATAAATTCAGATGGCATTAACTGAGGAGTAATTATACTAAAACCACGTAAATTAATAGCCCATATATTTTGCTGAGCATCAATAAAAATCCTCATCGCAACATCATCATTTTTAATATTCAATTCGTCTGTCCGATATTTATGAAATTGTTTATCATTATCAGTATAATAATATAATTCACCATTGCTGGCAATCACCCAAACAATACCATTCTTATCTTCAGTGAAGCTGGCATTAACCGCATGGTGCTTTAACCCATCAGAAAAGAAAGTTTGATTTTTGGAAAAAGCATCAATTTTAAGTATAATATTATTAGCAGATACACCCCAGTAATTATTGTTTATATCTTTTCTCAGACGTTTAACAACAAAATTATTGTGTTGAAGATTTATCAGACTATCTTCATGCGATATAGTATTATAAAGTATAAACTGATTAGAAAAGCCAATTGCAAGTTCGTTACGGGCAGAACGTGTTAACATTTGGATATCACCATCCGGTTTTGATGATAAATGAAGAATACCAAGATCATCAATAGCCGAATTATAATAATAAAGTAGTTTCTCTGAGGCAAAATAGATATCATTCCCGAAATTTATTGCATATTTAAAATGTTGATCAGTCAATTTTCTTAAGACATCATTTTTGCGATTATATATAAATACCCCTTTTGATGTAAGAAACCATTTCTGAAGTTTATTATCTGCAAAAATTCTGTATATTCTATCATTTTCAGCCAAAGGAAGAGAGAAAGATTGAATTGACAATGTCGTATCATTAACGCAATAAACTTTACATGATTCACCTGTCAACCAGGTATGTCCCGATTTCATTGGAAAAATATTATCCGGACAGAAGTCTATATTTAAAAATACATCTTCAAAACATGATTTTTTATAATTAAAGAGATATACACGTCCGTTATCCTTCGTCAGACACCAGATATTATTTACCGATGTAAGATGTATCTGATCAATTCTGTTTGAAACCAATGGATTATTATCTCCCGGATTTGCTTTAAAAAGATGAAATTCTTTACCGTCAAACAAATTCAGACCATTCCAGGTAGACATCCAGACATAACCTTTAGGATCCTGCAAAATTTGTGTCACTTGTCCGTGAGAAAGACCATCTTTCTCTGAAAAATTCTGATGAGTAAGAGTGATTGATGCCTGCAAATAAGATAAACTATATAACAAGCAGACAATTAATGCCAAACAGCGAGAAGTATTAATTGAAAAATGAATCAATAAATTTTTATTGTAATCCATAAATAAAAGAAAAGGCAAACAGATTAAAAAAAAAGCGTGATAGAAATTCTACCACGCTTATAATGACTATTGTCATACTTTTGAGCCTCTTGTCGGATTCGAACCAACGACCCCGAGATTACAAATCACGTGCTCTGGCCAACTGAGCTAAAGAGGCGGGTGGGTAAGCTTACTATATCGCGCCGCTACAACCAACTACCTTTGCTGCGATCAAGCCCTGGAGGATTCGAAGGGAGCTGGCCGTATAGGACTTACCCGTTTTGCGATTGCAAAGATACTGCTAATTGTGATATCTGCAATAGCTGTCTGAAACTTTTTTTATACCTCTACACCTAACACATTGACGATCAATAAATTGTTTCACGAAAAAAAATGAAAAAAAATTTCGAGCTCGTTTATTGTCAGTGATAGCTTGCTGAACAATGAAGCTTTATTAACTTTAACAGCGCTAAATAAGGATGCAAACGATATTATTTATAACTTTGTGCGCAATTTTATACGTTTATGACTGACAACAGAGCACTATTACAAAAGTACGCCATGCACTTTGGCACATACATGGGAATCTTCTGGATTCTTAAATTTATCTTATATCCTCTTGGGTTTAAAATCACTTTCCTGCTCATTCTGTACGCATGTCTGAGTCTGGCTGTTCCTTTCATCGGATATTTCTATCTGAAATCATATCGCGACAGAGTATGTGATGGTGTCATCAGTTTCGGACAAGCCTGCTTGTTTACATTATTGATGTATATGTTCGCTTCGTTATTGTCGTCTGTGGCCTACTATGTCTATTTCCAGTTTATCGATAATGGGTTTATAGCAGAACAGTATTGTTACCTGTATGACACACTTGGCGGAATGCTTGGCAATGGCGGAAATGAAAATTTGATTGAAGCAATGGAGCTGGCCAAAGATAATATACGATCTATGACGCCGATTAACATGACTTTTTCATTCTTATCGAATAATATTGTAATCTGCAGTATCATCGCTATTCCAACAGCATTAATCGGGATGCGCCGCAGAAAAACGGCAGAAGCTTAAGAAGATAATTAATAAACTCATTATAAACAGCATATACTATGGATTTATCGGTTGTAATTCCACTATATAACGAAGAAGAATCTATTCCGGAACTCTTTCAATGGATTGACAGAGTGATGAAAGATAATCAGTTCTCTTATGAAGTGATTTTTGTTAACGATGGGAGTACAGATAGTTCATGGAAGATTATTGAAGAACTTAAAGAAAAATATCCTTTCGTGAAAGGTATTAAGTTCAGACGTAACTATGGCAAATCGCCTGCTTTGTATTGTGGTTTCGAGCAAGCCGAAGGCGATGTTGTGATCACGATGGACGCTGACATGCAGGATAGCCCGGATGAAATACCGGGATTATACGAAATGATTACTTCAGAAGGCTATGATATGGTATCGGGCTGGAAGAAGAAACGTTATGACCCGCTTTCAAAAACATTACCCACAAAGCTATTCAATGCTACGGCACGCAAAGTTTCGGGAATCAAAAACCTTCACGATTTCAATTGTGGTCTGAAGGCTTATCGCAAAGATGTCATCAAAAATATAGAAGTTTATGGTGAGATGCATCGCTATATTCCGTATCTTGCTAAAAATGCAGGTTTTAACAAAATCGGCGAGAAAGTAGTTCAGCATCAGGCACGTAAGTTCGGTACAACCAAGTTTGGTGGCTGGAACCGTTTCTTTAACGGATATCTGGATTTACTATCATTGTGGTTCTTATCCAAGTTCGGCATCAAACCTATGCATTTCTTTGGACTATTAGGATCGCTGATGTTTATTTTCGGATTCATATCGGTTATCATTGTCGGAGCAATGAAGCTATATTACATGAACAATAGTATGCCTTACCGTCTTGTGACAGATTCCCCCTATTTTTATTTGTCGCTTACGGCCATGATTATAGGAACTCAACTATTCCTGACTGGTTTTATCGGGGAATTAATTGCCCGAAACTCTACAGAGCGCAATAATTACCAGATTGAAAAAATCATTTAATTCACAACAAGAGACATTATTTATATATGAGAAAATTTATTCATCTGTTATTATTATCGTTTTCGGCAATGCTGATAATAACTTTACATACTTCTTGTGAAGAAGAAAACTGCTCACTGGCAGGCCGGTCAATGATAAATGGTAATCTATACAAAATAGACCCTGAAACGAATGTTGTCGAAAAAGATACACTTGCATCACTTACCGTAACTGCAATTGATACCGACTCGGTTATCATTAATAATCAGACCAATGTAATGGATATCAGTCTGCCTCTTCGCTATACTTCTGATTATACAGTGCTTGTCTTTAATTATAATGATGAAGAAAATTCCACATTAAATGATACAGTTTATCTGAAGCAGAATAATACGCCGTTTTTCGAATCAATGAAATGCGGATATACAATGACTCAGGTCTTAACAGGCGTTGAATATACCAAACATATGATAGATTCGATCTATATTCTTAATCCAAATGCAAACGTTAATGGGACAGAAAACCTCAAGATATTCTATCGTTATACTTATTAGTCTGCTGCTTCTTGCTTTTGCATCTCCTTCAATGGCTCAGGACCAACGTTATGAGAATCCTACGCCTAAAAGAGATCAGAAAAAGAAAAAATCGACTGAACCCGAAGAGTATATTCCGGTATTCAACGGACTATATTTCGGGGTAGATATTTATGGGCTTGGCGCAAAGATGTTTGGCAGCGATTTTTTAAGCTCGCAGATTAGTGTATCGGCAGATATTAAAAGCATGTTTCTGCCTACAGTAGAATTAGGATATGGCACAACTGACACATGGAACGAAACAGGCATTCATTATAAAAGCTCTGCACCCTATTTCCGGTTTGGTATAGATTACAATACAAAAGCCAGAAAGAAAGAAAGAGACAGCTTTTTATATGCGGGATTGCGTTATGGTGTAAGTTCAATGAAATATGATATTTCGAGCATGGCTTTTCAGGATCCTATATACGGAGGCGAAATTATTAACCCAAGCCTCGAAGATTATATCTGGGGAGGTACTGTGCCTTACGATCACAGAGGATTGAAAGCCACTATGCAGTGGATGGAGTTTGTTGTTGGTGTGAATGTACAGATTTACAAAAGCTTCTACATGGGCTGGGCTTTCCGCCTGAAATATAAACTACACTTATCTGCTAATGAATATAGCAACCCATGGTATGTTCCGGGTTACGGACAATATAAATCGAACAACATGGGAATCACCTACTCTCTGATTTACAGACTACGACGATAATAGAATGACAGGATTTGAACTTTGGCTTCTGGCCATCGGACTGGCAATGGACTGTTTTGCAGTATCTATTGCCAATGGTATTATTTTAAAGAAATTCAACTGGAGAATATTTCTTACTACAGCATTCTTCTTCGGTTTATTTCAGGCAATAATGCCGCTTATTGGTTGGTTATGTGCACACTCTTTTAGTCACCTGATTCAGGAAATAGACCACTGGCTGGCATTTGGTATCTTACTGATTCTTGGAGGAAGAATGATTTATGGTTCTTTCAAAAAAGAAGATGAAAACGGGAAATTCAATCCCGGTAAACTAAAAGTCATACTCACCATGGCAGTGGCCACAAGCATAGATGCCCTTGCAGTTGGTGTTTCTTTTGCTTTTATCGGAGTTGATAGTATAAAAGAAATTCTTAAACCTGTAGGCGTTATCGGTTTTGTATCATTCGTCATGTCTATCATCGGTTTATCTTTCGGTGTTAAATTCGGAAGCAAATATGCTCAGAAGATACATGCCGAATTCTGGGGTGGACTTATCCTGATCATTATTGGTGTAAGAATATTATTCGAACATATGTCTTAAGCTGTTTTAATTGAACACATATGAAATCAAAAAAAAATCTTATCTGGCTTGTTTTGCTTCTTGCAGGAACTATATGGATTCTGGTAAAAAGAAATGAAGGTACTTATCAGCAGATTAACGGTATCATTTTTGGCACGATCTACAACATCACCTATCAGTCTGATAAGGATTTAAAACCCGAAATTGAAGCTGAGCTGAAAAGATTTGACTCATCTTTATCTCCATTCAACAAAACATCCATTATTACACTCGTAAACAACAATGAGGATGTCCTGACCGATACTCTTTTTCAAAACTGCTTCAATAAAGCTAAAGAAATTTCCATACTAACCGATGGAGCTTTCGATATTACTGTTGCCCCGCTGGTAAATGCATGGGGTTTCGGTTTTAAGAATGGCGAATTTCCGGATTCATTAGTAATAGATAGCCTCCGAAATCTGACAGGTTATGATCGTATCGCGCTGGTTGATGGCAAGATTGAGAAAGAGGATGAAAGATTAATGCTGAATTGCAGTGCCATTGCAAAAGGATACGCGGTAGATGTGATTGCACAACTTCTTAATCGCAATGGAGTAAGAAATTATCTGGTAGATATAGGCGGAGAAATTGTAGCGAAAGGAAGAAATTCACGAGATGGATTGTGGAGAATCGGAGTGAATAAACCCGTTGAAGATTCATTATCCGTAAATCAGGAAATACAGCAAATTCTGCAATTGACTGACAGAGGAATGGCCACATCGGGCAATTATCGTAACTTTTACTATCGTGATGGCAAAAAATATGCTCATACCATCGATCCGAGAACAGGATATCCGGTTGAGCACAATTTGCTTTCGGCTACTGTTATTGCCGAAGATTGTATGACTGCCGATGCTCTTGCCACTGCATTTATGGTAATGGGTCTGGAAGAAACAAAAGCCTATATTAAAAAGCATCCCGAAGTAGATGTTTATCTGATATACAGTGATGATGACGGCAATTATCAGATGTTCTACTCCGATGGGATGTGGAATTATATTCGCTGATCAGGGTTTAAGAAAAACAAAGTAAACTGCCAGAATCAGGCAACCGAAAGCTGCAAAGTGATTCCAGTGAAAAGATTCATTTTTGAATAAAACCATCGTAAATACGGTAAATACAGAAATCGATATAACTTCCTGAATTACTTTCAGCTGCATCAAATTAAAAGTACCTCCATTACCCAAGTACCCCATTTTATTAGCCGGGATCTGCAAAGCATATTCAAAAAAAGCAATCAGCCACGACACAACAATAATACCGATTAACGGCCAGTTAGAAATAATTTTCATCTCCTCTAATTTCAGATGCCCGTACCAGGCAAAAGTCATAAAGATATTCGAGAAAATGAGTAAGATTACGGTGTAAAATGCATTCATATATTTCGTTTTTTATTTTTCCTTTTTGATGAGTTGAGGAAGCATATCTTCCTGAATATTACTCATACTTTTCCATAAACTATAACGTGCTTCAGGATTCATCGCCTCTAATTGATGAAGAATACCTTTCATTTCACTACGGCTGGATTGCGACTCATACGGACAATTCTTAACCTGTTTTCTATAGCCATGGGCATCTGCCAGTTCTTTCAGATCAGATTCATGAACAAGACACATCGGTCTGATAATCGTCATATCGAATTTACGCATCACCAATTTTGGCGGCATCGTACTCACTGCCCCCTGATACGTCATATTCATCAGTAATGTTTCCAGAATATCATCCATATGGTGCCCGAGTGCAATTTTGTTACACCCATGTTCTTTGGCTACAGTAAACAAGGCTTTTCGACGATTCCAGGAGCAGAGAAAACAAGGCGATTTACGATTATCGGTAGTCGGATCGAAACTGGTTTCATAAACGACAAACGGAATATTATAAGCTTCTGCATGAGCACGCAGATATTCAAGATCGCTTTTATACGGTATATTCGACATGACAATGTGCACCGCCACAACAGAGAATCGTGGTTTATAAATACGCGCCCTCCGGCCCAGCAACTCTATTAAAGCAAGAGAATCTTTTCCTCCCGACAGACCAATCAGAATCTTATCACCCTCTTCTATCAGTCCATATTCTACTACCCCTTTGCTAAATTTACGTTCAATGCGACGCAACAACTGTTCATCTTCTGAATATTTCATCCTGTTTTGAATACATATTTTGATCTGCAAAAATAAAGAGAAACAATGATTTAAAGAAGAATTAACAAAGATACAAAACAGCAAAAAGGTTTTATTAGGGATTAATTTGTATTTTTGAATATCTATAATTAACATCATCAAGTAAATAAAAGATATGAATTGCCGATATATACTATTCGCTCTTTTCTGTTTTCTTTTTGCATCTGTCTCTTCTCAGACACTCGAAGAGGCCAAAACTATGTTCAATAACGGGGAGTACGAGAGTGCAATGCCCGTATTTGAGAAACTGGTAAAAGCAACACCTTCCAATGGAAATTATAATTTTTGGTACGGAGTGTGTTGTCTGAAAACCGGCCAGCCGGAGGAAGCTTTAAAGTATCTGGAAAATGCTGTTAAACGCAAAGTACCATCCGGGCAGCTTTATCTTGCTGAGAATTACGATGCATTATATTTATTTTCAGATGCCATTACTACTTATGAAGCTTATATTGCTGATCTGAAACGCAGAAAGCGCTCTACCGAAGAAGCTGAAAATGCCCTCGAAAAGAGTAAGGTTGGCTTGCGTATGCTCAGAAATATAGATCAGGTTTGCGTGATAGATAGTTTTGTAGTAGACAAGAATGACTTTCTCGACACCTATAAATTAAGCGAAGAGGCCGGAGAATTATTTACTTACAATGAATATTTCAATACCGATAGTATGATTGGTACTGTTTATGAAACAGAACTACGCGATCATATATATTATGGTAAAGAAAATGAAGATGGTGTAGTCA